>NZ_DICC01000058.1:95322-116104 GCF_002415215.1 Empedobacter sp. UBA5036 | reverse complement strand
CAAAATGCACAACGGGTTAAAGATAGTAAAATCAAATTAAAAAATAGATTCAACAAAAAAGCTAACCAATTCGGTTAGCTTTTTAATTTTTTTCTAAAAAATTTTTAATCCCTTTTATATTTTTCTTTGTAAGTGTCAAATGCTTGCATCAAATTTTCTTCAATAGCTTTTGGCATTCTGCGCGTCGCTTCAAATTCATTTGATGAAAGTGATTTGAATTCTGAAAGTGTTGGTATTAATTCAATCGAATTAACTAACATTTCAATTTCTGTTTCATATTGACGATTAGCCAAAGAATGAAACGTATCATTCCCGTAAACAGGAACATATTGTTGTTCAATCAAAAAGCCAGCATCGGCTTCTGTGTCTACAAAATGAGTTGTAACACCAATTTCGACTCCTTTTGTGATTGCCCATTTTAATGAATCTAAACCTCTTGTCAAAGGTAAAAAACCTGGGTGTGTATTGATAATTTTATGATTGTCAACCAACTCATCTGGTAATAATCCCGCACCTGCAATAATTACATATTCAGCTTTATAATCGTTTAATTGATTATTCAACGTTTCAGCAGTTGTCAAATCGAAATTATAACCAAAATTATTACAGTAATCATCTAAATTTACTTGAATCGCTTTACTTGGACGATGTTGATAAATTGGTTTGAACGGATTTTCTCTTTGTACAAAAGGCAAAGCAAATATTTTTACATTTTGATAACCTTTAGCTTTTAATCCGTGCAAAACATCTTGTGTTTTGCGATGAGGAGTATTGTAAGAAATTACCGCTATTTTTGGTTGAGCTGCCATGCTTATTTAATCAAATATTTTTTGTGATAATCAACAACATTATCAATTGGTTTTCTAATAATATGACCAACTGTTAAGTGATATTCTGCCGCAACTGAACGAATAACATCTTCGTAAATATGAGCAATTGAACCAATAAAATTTAATTCAGAATGACGAGCTTCTTCGTAAGGCATAATTTGATATTCGATAAAAGAAGACATCGCATCATAAATAATTTTCTGAATAAATGGATCATTTTTATGTTCAACAACAAATTTATTGAAAGAAGCTAAATATGTATTTGCAAATTTATTTTGGTACACATTTTTATTTAACTCATCTACAGATAATTTATAATAATCATCAAAAGCTTTTGCTAAATGTGGAGGCATTTTTTTTGTATAAAAAGCGCGTAATACACGTTTTCCTAAGTCATTTCCAGAACCTTCGTCTCCTAAGATATAAGCTAAAGATTTTGTTTCTTCACGCATTGTTGTTCCATCGAAATAACAAGAGTTAGAACCTGTTCCTAAGATACAGACCATTGCAGGTTTTCCCATGTAAGTGGCATAACAAGCGGCTAATAAATCATGGTCTATTACAAATTCAGCATTTGTAAAGAAGTTTTGTAAACCTTCTTTAACAACAGCATGCATTGTTTCGCTGGAAGTTCCAGCACCATAAAAAAAGATTTTTGCGAAATCATTTGCAACAGGTGCAAAATCTTCATTTTTTTGTAATTCAGTCGTAATATCTTCTGCTGTTACAAAATACGGATTAAATCCAATTGTACTTGTTCTAAAAACTTCATTAAGGTCGCTATCTAAAATTACCCAATCCGTTTTAGTAGAACCACTATCTGCTATTGCAATCATTTTTTTGTTTTGATATAATTGAAGAGTGCTAAAATAGTATTCTTTTAACAATGCACATAAAAAAACGCCCGAAATTTCGGACGTTTTCAAATTTTTTTTTTAGTGATCATGGTCGTAATCTTCACCTACAACGATTTCGATAAAAGATTGCGTTTGATTTCCAGCGCGATCAATTAAGAATAATCCTAAGTGATAATGTCCTTCCGTAATTCCTTCTGTAGGAATATTTACTTTATGACTTAATGTGTGCTCAGTTTTTCCTGCTGGAATAGCTTCTTCTGCATCATACGTCCAATTAACATTTGCTGTTCTGTGTTGATGACCATCTTCTGCGGAATGAATTTCAATTTTTACCGTTCCCAATTCTACATTGTCTTTCAAAATAGCATCAATTGAGATGGTTTCGCCTAAATGAAATTCATCGTGGTCTTTAGGTGCAATCAAATTAATTTCAGGTTTTGTTGTATCTAATGAAGAATCATCTGATGAACAAGATGTAATGAATAATGCTGATAATGTTATAAATGAATAGTTTAAAATTGAATTTTTCATTGTTTTATTTTTTTTGAATTGAATATTATTTTTTTAAGATTTTGGTTGATTTATTAATAAACAAAATCCTGAGGCGGACCTCGTGTAAAATGATATTCAATTGTAGAATGTTTAATTTTTTCTACTTGTTCAAAACTTTCTTTACTGTAAAATTCTTCGTTCGGTTTTGATTCTATTTTTGGTTCATCATGCGTGTCAATAAAGACAGAGTAATAGGTGAAATGATTACATTGATGATGAATAATTTCTTTCTTTTGATTCGAAAAATCTTGTGAATGATCGATTAAAGAAAAATGTAATTGATTAAAAGTTGGAATCGAAAAAAGAATAATACTAAAGAAAAGTCCAAAAATAGGATGTTTCTTTTTCATGTATCAACTATTTTCCGAACGGAATTCCTAACATAATTTGTATGTTTCGAGCTTGTTCTGGTAATTGCAATGCACGATAAAAACTGGTGTGATTGTAATAGTTTTTATTGAATAAATTAGAAACCTGAACACTTAAATTTGCACTAAAATTATTGAATTTAAGTTTCGTTTTTCCTCCAATTCCAACCAAGAAATAACTTGGAGTGATATCTTCATTTTGTGCAATTTTATCTTGCTCAAATGTATATTTTCCATTTGCAAAAAAGCTCAAACCTTCTAAAAATGCAATATTTTGATTGATTTTATAATTAATTTGTCCAAATAAATTATTTGCAGGAGTGAAAGGAAGATAATTTCCGAATTTTTTATTTTCCGTAATTTGTCGATTGTATAAATATTCGTACACAAGATTTGCATCAAAATTTTCGTTGATTTTCTTACGAACTTCAAATTCAAAACCAGTCAACAAAGCTTTGCTTTGTGTATATTGATAAATTTGTCCACCATGAGGAAGAATCGAAAATTGTCCCGAAGGTTTCAAGAAAATATAATTGCTGAAATAATATAAATACGGACTTAGCGAAATATTCCAATCATTTTTGTGAAAAACAGATTTGAAATCTACAGCAATTCCTTTTTCTATATCAAGATTTTCGTCACCTCGTTCATGTCTAAAACTACCGTGATGAATTCCGTTAGAACCCAATTCTATAGCGGTTGGTAAACGGAAATTTGTTCCAACATTCAAGTTGAAATCCCATAAATCATTTGGTTGAAAAGTTGCACCAATCATTCCGTTTAAATTACTGAAACTACGATCGATTGATTTGCTACGATTTGCATAATAATCTGCAATGCCTTCAGAATTACCTTTTTCAATCAAATAATTGTAAAGAAATTCATCAAAATAACCTTCCGATTTGAACGTCGAATAATCGTAACGTAAACCAGCAGTTACTTTCCAACGATTTCCTTTTTTGAATTCTTCAATCAAAAATCCGCTAAAAATATTTCGGTCATATTTTGGTAATAAATAATTGTAACCGGCAATATTATTGGCTTGTAATTGCGCTTGTGCGCCAATTATTGTTTTGAAATTTTTGCTATGATTATGTTCAAATTTTAATTGAGAATCATACGTTGATAAATTAAAATCTAATTCTAAATCAGGATTTTTTGTTGGAACTGGTTGATTTGCATAATGTGTGTGAAATGAACTAACTTCTTGTCGACGATTGTTTTGATAACTTGCTAAAAATTTTAAAACGTCTTTTGAATTTAAACGAAATTCATTTTCGGAAATTACTTTAAAATGATTCACTTTTTGATAAGGAAATTCGATATTTCTATAATTTCCATCATCTTGAAGTCTATCTACAGAAGGAATTCCGTGTGAACCAGGAAAGAAACCGATTTTCTGATTAACGTTAGAAACCGTTAAAATTGAACGAAATTTCTCACCAATATAACCTGTTTGTATTTCAGCATTCAAATCTTGTCCAGCCGTATTTTTTACACGTTTATTGTAAATTGGTAAATAGCGATTCAGGTAATAAATGCGATCGGTAGTCGTTCTGTAGTCTGCATAATCAGAATAAGAACCTTTTATTTTATAGAAAAAATGATCGTTACGAGATTTCAAATTAAATCCAATTCCGTAATTATCATTTATTGATTGATATAAAGTTTTTGCTTCTCCAGAAAGTGAATGTTTCGCTGGTAAATTGTTATTGTTAATCTTGATAACTCCAGCAATAGCTTCATTTCCGTACTCCAAAGCCGCAGGCCCTTTTATCACTTCGACATCTTCAACATTTAGCGCATCAATCTCCAAACCATGATCGGCTCCCCATTGTTGTCCTTCTTGTTTTACACCATTTTCAGCAACAATTAATCGATTGAAACCAAGTCCACGAATAATTGGTTTTGAAGCTGATGATCCAATTCCAGAAGCATTAACACCTGCAATATTTTCAAGTGATTTGGCTAATGATCCTGCATAGTTTTCTTGAATATAAGATTGATCGACACGCTCTACATTAGCTGTTGAAAAATCGTGATGATGCCCTAAAACAGTAACTTCATCTAAATTATATGCTTTGTGAAAAGTAAGTGTAAAAACAAATTTTTGTTGAGAATCAAACGTAATATTTTGAGAAAAAGGTTCGTAACCTTGCTCATCAATTTGAACTTGATAATTTCCTTTGTTTAAATTCTCAATTCTAAATTTTCCTTCGGCATTTGTGTGATATTCTTCGTTGTTGAAGTATACAGTTGCGAAAGGAATTGGTTTTTGATTTTTATCTATAATTTGACCTTCGAAAATGTTTTGTGCAAACACAGTTCCGCACAATAATGTAGCCGCAATACTACATTTTATGTTGATTGACATAAATACAATAATTTAATAACGTTAAAAAAATAAGGTGGTTTTTTCTGAAATTAAATTGCGTAGGGCGGTGCTCGAAGACTTTTTTGAGTAAGTAATACAGCTTGTTTTACACGAGTTGTATAAAGTGTTTTATCTTTTTGGATAAATGATTGAGACCATTCGAATAACTCGATTTCTGAATCATTTTCTACAAAATGTTGATTGAAATGACAAATTGTACAGCTGTGATCATGTACGTTAGAGAATTTATCTTTCAACTCTTTGTGCTCTTTATTTAAAGCATGATCCAATATATGCGCAGACTGATACACTGTCATAAACAGTGAAATTGTAAGCATGATATATTGGATAAATTTTTTCATTCAGTTTACAAAAATAAGATTTTATTTCATTTCTTTCAACTCTTTCATGTTTTGTTGAAGTTTTCTTAAAAATAAAAAATAAATAATTCCATAATAAACCGTTCCTATAATCACAATAAAAGCAACAGCAGTTATTATTGCAATCCAACCATAAACAGCAGCATTATTCGCAATTGGTTGTATATCATTGGCATGTTTTGCTAAATAAATAGATTGGCCTAATTCGTAATAGAATGGGGCAGAGGAAACAATTAAACTTAAAACGGTGAAAAGAATAAACAAGTTCACCAATCGACGAAATGAAATAATGTTTTTCATCAAATCGACAACAGATTGATTAAGATCTATTTTCTTGAAATAACGATAAGCCATCACCAAAAATCCAAACGTAATCACAATACTAAAAACGGAAGCGATTTCGTAATTATTAATCGTTTTTTCTTCGACTAATGTTTTGACTTCATTATTAAAAAAATTTTTTCCTGAAATTAAAACATATAAATTATAGACAAGAAAAAGGATAAATTCGCAAAAAGTGAATATAAATAACCATTTTATTGTCGTTGACGATTTTTTCTTCAACATTTGAAAAATTTGATTTTGATCAAACTTTTCTTCTTCCTTTATGGAACCCCAAATTGATTTTAAGTCATCTAACTCCATTATTGTTCCATTTTAGACATTATTTCTTTCAATTTTATCTTCACTCTGTTCATCTTAACGCGTGCATTTACTTCCGAAATTCCTAAAGTTTCGGCAATATCTTTGTAAGGTAAGTCTTCTAAAAATAGCAATACCAATGCACGTTCTACGTCATTTAATAATCTAATTGCAGCATATAAAAGTGTGATGCGTTCCTCTAAAAATTCGTCTTTGTCTTCTGATTTTAAATTTAAAAATTGAGCTTCATTAAAATCAGTTTCACTCGATTTTGTTTTTTTTCTGATTAATGTAATCGCTGTGTTCAAGCTAACACGATACATCCATGTACTAAATTTTGAATCTCCTTTGAAGGAATCGTAAGAGCGCCATAATTGCAATACAATTTCCTGAAATAAATCGTCATGAGAATCCTTGTCGTCTGTATATATACGACAAACCTTATGGATAATTCCCTGATTTTTCTCGACTAATTCGGTAAATATTTTTGCTTTATTATTCAAACTATTATTCTGTTGCTCTCTATTTGTAGTAAAAAAAAGAATAATGTTACAACTAAAAAATAAAAAACCCTCTTATATTACTATAAGAGGATTAACCTAACTAACTTAAACCTATGAAAAGTTGTTCTACTTTTCTACTGCAAGTATAGAAATTAAATATTTATTAAGCAAAAAAAAATTAGAAAATTTGTTAAAATGTCTTAATTAACTAAGAATGATTCTAAACTATCGAAATCTGTTAACGAAATGATATAATTCATTGTGATTAGAGCAACGGGATGATTAAATTTGTGGAAATATCTAAAAAATTAAACGAATTGCTTTATGGCAAATGAATCATTACTAAAATCGTCGATTGGTAAGAAGTTCGCGATGGCGCTTTCAGCGTTATTTTTGATTGTGTTCTTGTTACAACATTTCGTGATTAATGCATTATCTGTTATTAATCCGAATGGGTTCAATGAAGTTTCGGCTTTCATGAGTGATAACCCTTTTATCCAATATTTAATGCAGCCTATTTTATTAATTGGTGTTGTATACCACTTTGTAATGGGGTTTGTATTAGAAGCGCAAAACAAGAAAGCGCGTGGACCAGTTGCTTATCAAAAGTACAATGGTGCTGCAAATGCTTCTTGGATGTCAAGAAACATGTTAGTTTCTGGATCTGTAATTTTAGTTTTCTTATTATTACACTTGTATGACTTTTGGGTTCCTACAATTACTGATCACTACATTGCTCCAAATCCTGAGTTTGCTCAAGGAAATTACTTTATGGATCATTTAAACCACGTTTTCACATTAGAAGGTGCTTTAAGTTTTGTAAGATTAGTAATTTACATTGTTGCATTTGTATTTTTATCATTACACTTACAACATGGATTTGCATCAGCATTCCAATCTATTGGTGCAAGACACAACAAATACACTCCAGTAATTGTTGCTTTCGGGAAATGGTATTCAATTTTAATTCCAGCAGGTTTCATTATCATCGCTGTTTACCATTTTTTTGTTAAATAATTAAATAATATCAAGAAATGAGTATATTAGATTCAAAATCTCCAGAAGGAGATATCGCACAACAATGGAGCGAACACAAAGCACACCTAAACTTAGTGGCTCCAAATAACCGTGATAAAATTGATGTTATTGTTGTAGGTACTGGTTTAGCTGGTGGTTCTGCAGCTGCTACTTTAGCAGAGTTAGGATATAAAGTAAAAGCTTTCTGTTACCAAGATTCACCTCGTCGTGCTCACTCTATTGCTGCACAAGGGGGTATTAATGCTGCTAAAAATTATAAAGGAGATAACGACTCTATCTATCGTTTATTTTACGATACAATCAAAGGTGGTGATTACCGCGCTCGTGAGTCTAACGTTTATCGTTTAGCGGAGGTTTCTGGTAATATTATCGACCAATGTGTAATGCAAGGGGTTCCTTTTGCACGTGATTACGGTGGGTTATTAGATAATCGTTCTTTTGGTGGGGTACAAGTATCTCGTACTTTCTATGCGAAAGGTCAAACAGGGCAACAATTATTATTAGGAGCTTATTCAGCAATGAATCAGCAAATCCACTTAGGGCACATCCAAATGTACAACCGTCACGAAATGTTAGATATTGTACTTGTAGATGGTAAAGCTCGTGGTATTATCGCTCGTAATTTAATTACAGGTGAAATCGAAAGACATTCTGCTCACGCAGTAGTTATTGCTACTGGTGGTTACGGAAACGTATATTTCTTATCTTCTAATGCAATGGGTTCTAACGTAACTTCAGCATGGAAAATTCACAAAAAAGGTGCTTATTTTGCTAACCCTTGTTATGTACAAATTCACCCAACTTGTATTCCAATCCACGGAACAAATCAATCTAAATTGACTTTAATGTCTGAATCTTTACGTAACTCTGGTCGTATCTGGGTTCCTAAAAAGAAAGAAGATGCTGAAGCAATCCGTGCTGGTAAGAAAAAAGCAGTTGATATCAAAGAAGAAGACAGAGATTACTACTTAGAAAGACGTTATCCTGCATTTGGTAACTTAGTTCCTCGTGACGTTGCATCTCGTGCTGCAAAAGAGCGTTGTGATGCTGGTTATGGTATTGAAGCAAATGAAACTGGAGAAGGAGTTTATTTAGATTTTACAGATGAGATCAAGAAAAAAGGTCGTGAGGTTGCTTTCGCAAACGGAGATCAAAATCCATCAGATGCTGAAATCGAGAAATTAGGTAAAAAATGGATTGAAGAGAAATATGGAAACTTATTCCAAATGTATTGGAAAATTACAGATGAGAATCCATACGAAAATCCAATGCGTATCTATCCAGCAATTCACTACACAATGGGTGGTGTTTGGGTTGACTACAACTTACAATCAACAATTCCTGGATGTTTCGTAGTAGGAGAAGCTAACTTCTCTGATCACGGAGCTAACCGTTTAGGAGCTTCTGCATTAATGCAAGGTTTAGCAGATGGTTATTTCGTATTACCTTATACAATTGCAGATTATTTATCAGCAGATATTCGTACAGGTAAAATTCCTACAAATACGCCAGAATTTGATGAAGCTGAAAAGGCTGTTAAAGACCAAATTCAACATTTCTTAAGCAATAAAGGAACTAAAACTGTAGATAGTTTCCACAAACGTTTAGGAAATATTATGTGGAACAAAGTAGGTATGGCTCGTAATGCTCAAGGTTTAAAAGAAGCGATTGCTGAAATTGCTGCTTTACGTGAAGAATTCTACCGTGATGTAAAAGTTCCTGGTGATGCTAACGAAATGAACACTGAGTTAGAGAAAGCTGGACGTGTAGCTGACTTCTTAGAATTAGGACAGTTAATGGCAATTGACGCTCTTAACCGTAATGAGTCTTGTGGTGGTCACTTCCGTGAGGAGTACCAAACAGAAGAAGGTGAAGCAATGCGTGATGATGAAAATTATACTTATGTTGCCGCTTGGGAATATAAAGGTGATGATATCAACACTGAGGTTTTACACAAAGAGGAATTAAATTACAAATATATCGAGCTTAAAACTCGTAGTTATAAATAATAAAATCATTTTGCTTGATAACAAACCTTCAAGCAAAATGTCAAAATATCATATAGAATTATGGCATCATCAAAAACAATCAGCATCACGCTGAAAATTTGGCGTCAAAAAAACGCTAATGCTCAAGGAAAAATGGAAACATATTCCTTAAAAGATGTTTCTACTGATTCTTCTTTCTTAGAAATGCTTGATTTATTAAACGAGCAATTAATAGAGGAAGGAAAAGAGCCAGTTGCATTCGACCACGACTGTCGTGAAGGTATTTGTGGTATGTGTTCTTTATTCATCAATGGAGAAGCGCACGGACCAGATAGAGGTGTTACAACTTGTCAATTACATATGCGTATGTTCAAAGATGGTGAAACGATTTACATCGAACCATGGAGATCTGCTGCATTCCCAGTAATCAAAGATTTAATTGTAGACCGTTCATCTTTCGACCGTATCCAACAAGCTGGTGGTTACATCTCTGTAAATACATCAGGACGTACAGTAGATGCAAACAATATTCCAGTAAACAAAATGCATGCAGATGAAGCGTTCGACGCTGCAACATGTATTGGTTGTGGAGCTTGTGTTGCAACTTGTAAAAATGGATCTGCAATGTTATTCGTAGGAGCTAAAGTTTCTCAATTCGCATTGTTACCACAAGGACAAGTAGAAGCTGCTCGTCGTGCTCAAAAAATGGTTGCACAAATGGATTTAGAAGGTTTTGGTAACTGTACAAATACAGGAGCTTGTGAAATCGAATGTCCAAAAGGAATTTCTTTAGATAACATTGCACGTATGAACCGTGAGTATTTATCTGCAAAAATTGTATCACAAGAATAATAACATTCTGATATATATTAAAAGAGCGACATGTTTGTCGCTCTTTTTTTGTTATAATAATTGCAAAAAAAAAGGATTTCAATCTCTTGAAATCCTTCCCAATGTCAAATTCTTTCTTCTGAATAAGTCCATTGTAACTTGTTCTTTTTAAATGATTATAAAAAAGAATTTTTATAAATAGAACAAATATCTATTGTAAATAATAAATGAAATGTACTCATATATGAGAGACTATTAATCCTATGCAATAACTATGAGCAAAATCGATTTAAAAAGAACGTCTAGGGAAAAAAGGATTTCAATTTCTTGAAATCCTTCCCGAAATTTTTGATAATGATTTGAATTAATTTTCACCTTATTATGAAAATTCTCTGTCGGCTTAAAAATTTCGTTATTTTGTGGAAAAACAACTATTAATTTTAATGTTCTGTTTCAAAACAACTAAAGTATTTTGAAGTCCTGAACGAATAATTATTAATTCCTTGATGTAAAATTAATGACAAAAATCATGTTTTGCAAATTATTTCAGATTAATTTTAAAAGTTTAACACATCAATAAATCTATTTAGAAATAAAAAATCCAGCACATTATGTGCTGGATTTTAAGTTTAAGATTACTAAAATATAGTGTTCTGAGATTATTTAATGTTCTTAAAACTTCTATTGATAAAATTTGTTAATTCTTTACCTTTTAACAAACCTTGCGATAATTTTGCTAGATCTAATGCTTGATTAATCAACGCTTCTTTTTCTTCTTTCGAATCTTTAGCTAAAATTTCTGTTGCTAAATCCGAGTTTGCATTCACAACAACATTATACATTTCAGGGAAATTACCCATTCCAAACATCCCAGCTCCGCCAGAAGCTTGCATATCTTTCATACGACGCATAAATTCTGATTGCGTAATGATGAAAGGTGCATCTGTTCCAGATAAATCTTCTAATTGAATTGTATATGATTTATTGTTGATTGATTCTGTGATTTCAGTTTTCAATTTTTCTTTATCATCATCAGATAATTTGGAAATTTTAACTTCATCTTTTTCAATCAAATTATTGATATGATCCGCATCAACACGAACAAATGTTACATTTTCTTTTGTAGATTCTAACTTCTGAATCAAGTGAGAAGAAATAGGAGAATCTAATAAAATTACTTCGTAACCTTTTTCTTTCGCAATTTGTATGTATTGATCTTGTCCATCAACATCAGACGCATAAAGAATTACTAATTTTCCGTCTTTGTTGGTTTGATTGTCTTTAATCGCAGTATTTAATTCATCCCAAGTAAAATATTTACCATCAACTGTTGGATACAATGCAAATTTGTCAGATTTTTCGAAGAATTTATCTTCCGAAATCATTCCATATTCAATTACAACTTTAATATCGTTCCATTTTTGCTCGTAATCTTCACGATTTTGATTCATTAATGAAGACATTTTATCCGCCACTTTTTTCGTAATATGTGCCGAAATTTTCTTCACAGCTCCATCAGCTTGTAAGTACGAACGCGAAACATTCAATGGAATATCTGGAGAATCTATCACACCACGTAATAACATCAAGAAATCAGGAACAATTCCTTTCACTTCGTCTGTTACAAATACTTGATTTTGGTATAATTGAATACGATCTTTATCAATATTGATGTTGTTTCCTAATTTTGGGAAGAATAAAATTCCAGTCAAATTAAATGGATAATCAACATTTAAGTGAATATGGAATAAAGGTTCTTCGAATTGCATTGGATACAATTCTCTGTAGAAATTTTGATAATCTTCGTCAGACAATTCTGATGGCGCTTTTGTCCAAGCCGGATTTGTATTATTGATAATATCATCAACTTCGATTTCCTCTGGTTTAGCATCTTCAGCAGCACCTTCTGGTAAAGGAAGTGTTTCTTTTTTCGTTCCAAATTTGATCGGAATTGGCATGAATTTATTGTATTTATTCAATAATTCACGGATTTTCCATTCGTCTAAAAACTCTTTCGAATCTTCAGCAATGTGTAAAACGATTTCAGTTCCACGCTCGGTTTTATCCGAATTTTCTAAGGTAAATTCAGGAGAACCATCACATGTCCAATGAACTGCTGGCTCGTCTTTGTATGATTTTGTAATGATTTCTACTTTATCCGCAACCATAAATGCAGAATAAAAACCTAAACCAAAATGTCCGATAATTCCGTCTGCATCTTGGTGTTGATTAATAAATTCTTCTGCACCAGAAAAAGCAACTTGATTGATGTATTTTTCAACTTCATCAGCTGTCATTCCCAAACCTTGGTCAATAATATGTAAAGTATTATCGTCTTTATTGATTTTTACTTCAATTTTTGGATTTCCGTATTCTACTTTTGCATCACCAATACTTGTTAAATGCTTTAATTTCAGGGTTGCGTCAGAAGCATTCGAAATCAACTCACGCAAAAAGATTTCGTGATCGCTGTATAAAAACTTCTTAATTAATGGAAAGATATTCTCTACCGAAACATTAATATTTCCTTTATTCATCGTTATTGTATTTTTTATTTTTAATAATTAGTTTTTCTTGTAAATAGTCTAAATCATGAGATTTGTAGACGGAATGTAAATTTCAAAAGATATTCCAAATGAAATTTTTCTGACATTTTGTCGTAAAATAGATCATGAGAACTGCTTATAATTGCTTAATTTTCGTTCAAATTTAGAAAGATGAAATTCGGAAAAGTAGAAAACCCAGAATTGGTTGATTTTACATTGCCAAAAACGCCAAAAGAAACGATTGATTTGTTGAATAAAGTTGATAAATCAGATAATTTCGAAGTATATGTAGGCTGTGCAAAATGGAATAAGCAAGATTTGAAGAATTTTTATCCGCCTAAAACAAAAGATGAATTGAGTTATTATTCAACGCAATTTAATAGTATCGAGTTAAATGCGACATATTATCGTTCGCCAAGTAAAGAAAATGTCGAAACTTGGGTAAATAAAACTCCAAAAGATTTTAAATTTTTCCCGAAAATTCCACAAAGTATTAGTCATTATGGACGATTGCAAAATGTGACAGATAAATTGAATCAATATTTGGATGCAGTTGCGTTATTTGAAGAAAAATTAGGAATGATTTTCTTACAAATGCACGAAAATTTTGCTCCAAAAGATTTTGAAAAATTAGAAAATTTCATTCAAAATTTTCCGAAAGGTTATCCGTTAGCTGTAGAACTTCGTCATGAAGATTGGTTTTCGAACGAAGAAAATTTTAATCGATTGGTTTCGTTATTAGAAAAGCATAACATTTCAAATATTATTGTTGATACAGCGGGTAGGAGAGATATGGTGCATATGCGATTGACTTCGAATGAAGCTTTTGTGCGTTTTGTTGGAGCAAATATTCCATCTGATTACGAGCGTTTGGATGAATGGATTGAAACAATTAAACTTTGGAAAGCAGAAGGTTTGCAGAAATTGTATTTCTTTATTCATCAAAATTTAGAGTTAGAATCGCCAATGTTAGCCAAATATTTTATTAAGAAATTAAACAATGATTTAGATTTAGATATTCGTGGTCCACAAGATGAATTGACGTTGTTTTAAGTGAAAATTAGCAAAAATAATTCTTTAAACCTCGATTGTTTCCACTAATTTTGCAGAACAAATAAAACAAAAGATTCTTCTCAATTATGAAACAATTTACTTCGGTTTATGATGTAGAAAACATCGACGAATTACTAAAAACAGCCTTAGAAATTAAAGCAAATCCTTTTGCTCAACAAGAAGTTGGTAAAAATAAAACAGTTGGTTTAATTTTTTTTAATCCAAGTTTACGTACACGTCTAAGTTCTATTAAAGCGGCTTATAATCTTGGAGCAAATGCTTGGGTTTTGAATGCTGGAGCAGATTCTTGGACATTGGAAATGGCTGATGGTGCTGTGATGAACGGAGATTCGCAAGAACATATCAAAGAAGCAATTCAGGTAATGAGTGCGTATTGTGATGTTTTAGGCGTTCGTACTTTTCCGAAATTAGTAGATCGTGATGAAGATTATAACGAAATCATGTTCAATAAAGTAAAAGAATTATCTTCTGTTCCTGTTGTGTCTTTGGAAAGTGCAACATTACATCCATTACAATCTTTTGCTGATTTAATTACAATTGCAGAAAAAACGGGTTATACGCCTGGGACAAAACCTGAAAAGAAAGTGAAAGTTGTGATGACTTGGGCGCCGCATCCACGTCGTTTGCCACAAGCTGTTCCGAATTCTTTTGCGCAATGGTTTTCTAAAGTAGATTGGGTAGATTTTACAGTTGTACAACCAAAAGGTTTGGAGCTAGATCCAAAATTTACTGATGGAGCAACGATTGCTTATGATCAAGATGAAGCGTTGAAAGATGCTGATTTTGTCTATGCAAAAAACTGGTCTTCTTATGAAAATTATGGTCAACCGAATGATGGTGATAAGGATTGGGAAGTGACAATGGATAAAATGAATTTGACAAATAACGGAAAATTTATGCATTGTTTACCAGTTCGTCGCAATGTAGTAGTATCTGATGAAGTTTTAGATTCTGATCGTTCTATCGTAATTGATGAAGCAACGAACCGAATTTTCTCAGCTCAAACCGTTTTTCACGAGATTTTGAAAAATAAGTAGTAAACTACAATTAAAAAAGGCTTAAAAATTAATTTTTAAGCCTTTTTTAATGATATTATTTCTCACTAAAGTCCAACATGAATATCTTTCGTAGTGGCTTCTTTTTGAGAAGTTTTATATTTTGAATCATAGTTCCAAATAATCTTATCTGAAATGGTTTTTCCATTAAGATTAGTTTCTGCAATGATTATGTTTTCACCTTTTTGCAATTGAACATTTTCAGCAACGAAATGAATCTTATTATAGCCATTTTTTACATTTTCAATCTTTTTACCATTTACAGTTAACGTTGGCGTTCCTTGATTAGAGAAGATTGTAACAGTTGTAAATTCATTTCCTCTATTTACCATTCTACGTTGCGTTAAATAAACAACAGGTTCTTTGCTCCAATTTGCTTTATACCAATAAAAAGGATCTTTTTTAATTTTTCGATCAAACGAAACCAAACCTTTGAAATTTCTTGGATTAACATTTAATCGTGTAATAGGCGTTGCAAAATCGAAAGTATTCCAAACATAAGATCCCAAAAATATTGGATGTTTTTCTATTGTTGCCCAATGAACAATATGAAATTTAGTTGCAAATTCTTCTGGAAAAAATGCAGGATCACTCCATTGATTTCCATAGTTCCCAGCAACTTCAACTTGATCTTCAGGTTTTGCTTCTGCGCCATATTCAGAGAAAATGATTTTGTAATCTTTGAATTTTTTCGAAATTTCATTCGCCCAAGTTTCAACATCTTCTTTGTCTGTCAAATTTTCTACTTCGCCATTGTACCATCCAAAATAATGATTAATTCCTTGTATATCCGCATTATTATTAACTGGATGATCGACCACATTATAACCACTTACTTGTACTGTATAACGATCAGAATCTTCTGTTTTAGCTAAGTCATTTAGCTTTGTTGTCAATTCGATGGTGTAATTATTTGGCGAATAAACTTCATTGTGTAATCCCCAAGTGTAAATAGATGGATGATTGTAATTTTGACGAATCAACTCTTTTAATTGTTGCATTGCATTATTTTCTTCCAAGGTTGTAACCTGATTCACAAACGGAATTTCTGCCCAAACAATCAATCCTAGACTATCACATTTCGAGTAAAAATAATCAGATTGTTGGTAATGAGCTAATCGAATAGAAGTTGCACCAATTTCTTTTATAATTGCTAAATCTTCATCGTGATCTTCATTTGATAAAGCCGAACCTTTTCCCCAGCGATCTTGATGTCTTGTCACGCCATAAAGCGGATATTTTTTGTCGTTTAAGAAGAAACCTTCGTTCGCTTTTAGTTCAAATTTACGAATACCCAAAGGTTGTGTTACTTCATCTAAAACTTGATTATTTTGTTTGATTTGTGTCACTACTTTATATAAATATGGATCTTCTAATCCATTCCATAAATGTGGATTATTAACCTTAATATCTTGAATAATTTCTTGTCTTCCTTGTGGTGATAGAGTGTAAGGAGTGCTGATAGACTTTACAGTTTTATTGTTATGATCGATGATCGAAGTGAAAATTTCGATGTTATTTGTTTGAGCTGATTTATTATCAACTTTGACTTTAAGATGAATATCAGCCGATTTTTTACTAACATTTTTCTGAGAAATAAAAATTCCAGCCGAAGCAAAATCATTTACAGCAATATTGATAGGATCAGTAACAATTAACGAAACAGGACGATAAATTCCGCCATAAACAGGAATAAAACATGATTAACAGGAATAATTGCTGGATTTTCTTCGTTATTAGCTTTAACCAAAATTTCATTTTCTTGATCAAATTTTAACATTCCTGTCAATTCCAAAACAAAAGCAGAATATCCACCTTGATGACGACCTACAAAATTATAATTTCCGTTGTTTACATCACTTTGATAGCTTACTTTGTTCTTATTTTGAGTTGATTTTAAAGGAGAATTATTCATGTAAACTTCTGCATTTGCTCCAACACCTTCAAATTTGATAAAGATTCGTTTACCTTTCCAGTTTGTTTTTGGCGTAAAAGATTTTCTGTAATACGAATCACCCACATAAAAACGCTCGTTTGTACTATAAAAACCAGGTGTAACTTGGTTCGTTTGCATATCAGTTGCATTCCATGTATGTGGAACTTGAACCAATTGCCAATCGCCTTTGAAGATAGAATTGTAATTAATTTCTGCAGTGGTAAATGGCCCTTTTTTAAAGCTCCAATTAGAGTTGAAGTTTACTATTTCTCGTGCATTTACTATTTGTAAACCGATAAAGAGTAAAATTAGAGATGTTAAATTTTTCATGTGAGTTTTGATAAGCAGTAAAAATAGTAATTTCAAAAATGTAGGCAAAAAAGAAAGCCACTCGATTTGAGTGGCTTTTCTACTTATTTTGAATAGATAAATTATTTATCTAAAACTTCCATATCAAAATATAAAGTTGCATTTGGTGGTACAACACCTCCAGCACCTCTTGATCCGTAACCTAATTCGGCAGGGATAATTAAGAAAACTTTAGAACCTCTGTTGAACATTGTTAATGCTTCCATCCAACCTTGGATTAATCCTGTAACACCAACTGTTGCGTCTAGTGGTTGATTGCGATCGTAAGATGAATCTAATTTTTCACCATCATTTAAACGTAAAGTATAATGTACTTGAATTGGATCTCCTTGTACAGGTTTTGCTCCGTTTCCTTCTTCTAAAATTACATATTTTAATCCAGAAGGAGTAGTTTGCGCTTTAGCCTCTAATTCTTTTTGACGAGCAATTTCAGCATCTTTTTCAGCTTTTGCTTTCGCTTCAGCTTCAGCTTGTTTTTTTGCATGATTTGCTTTTGCAGTTTCAAAAGCTTCTCCACCGTTATATTTGGCATATTTATCACCTTTACGAGCGATTTCTACTTTCTCAATCACAACTGGAACAACTGGTTTGTCATCTCTTGTTTTTTCTACATTAGCAATAGAATCTACAACTTCTAAACCTTCTACAACTTGTCCAAAAACAGTGTGTTTACCATCTAACCATGGAGTTGGAACCTCTGTAATGAAGAATTGAGACCCGTTTGTTGCTGGTCCTGAATTTGCCATAGATAAAACACCTTTTTTATCGTGTTTTAATGTTGCATCAAATTCATCTTCGAAATCGTAACCAGGTCCACCTGTACCTCTTCCGTCTGGATCACCACCTTGAATCATGAAATCTTTGATTACACGGTGAAAAATGATTCCATCATAAAAAGGAATTCCTTTTGCTTTTGCTTTATTTTCTTTTGTACCTTCTGCTAATCCTACAAAGTTAGCAACAGTCATTGGAGCTTCTTCTTCGTATAATTTGATTGTCATTGCACCATGATTTGTTGTCATTTTTGCATACAATCCGTCTTCTAAACTTTTAAATTCTTCTTTACTCATCGATTTTGGAATTTTAACGCCACAACTAACAAGAGTAGTGATGACAGTTAAGATTAATAATATTTTTCTCATTTTAACTTTACAGTCTTTGTGTTTATTAGTGTTTTTTTATTTTTAAAACTTTTACATCCATAATAATAGGCGAGTCTGGAGCAATTTTTTGTGTATCACCATAACCTCCATAAGCTAAAAACGAAGGTAATAATAATTTAGCAGTTTCACCTTCAGGAATTAATTGCAAACCAGCTTGTAAACCTCTCACAATATCAGCTTTTCCTAAAATTATTTTCTGAACTTTATTATCGTTAAACGAATATAAAATATTGTTTTCGAGATCAGTTACTTGATATTCAAATTCGATGTAGTCTCCATTATTTGCTGTAGAAGCTGTTCGTTGACCACTATTTGAAATCCAAAAGCCCGAACTCGTTTTAACAAATTTTAGGTCAGATGTTTTCATATAATCATCAAACCATTGTAATTCTTCTTGATGCAATAATTTTCCACGTTCTTGCGAACGTTTCATAAAATCGTCATTGGAATATGAAACGGGATATTGTATGACTTTTTGATCACAACTCATTAACGCAAAAACAGCGAAAGTGAATAAAATAACTTTTTTCATTAGATAACGATACTAGCTAATTTTTCTTGATATTCTGGTAAAAGGGATTGGAAATAAGCAATTGTTTCTTCCATATTCATATCCGAACGACCTCCAGAAGCATTCATATGACCGCCGCCATTGAAATGTTTGCGAGAGAATTCATTCACATCAAAATCACCTTTCGAACGTAACGAAATTTTAATGAAATTATGATGTGTGTCTTCAATAAAAATTACAGAAAAGATAAAATTTTCTACACTCAAACCATAATTTACAAAACCTTCTGTATCTCCTTTTTGAAAACCATTTGCTAGTAAATCTTCACGTTTTAAAAACATGAAAGCTGTTCGATATTCTGGTAAAAAAGTTAGATTATTTAGAGTTAATGATAATAACTTTAATCGTCCTTGTGTTTGTGAATCGTTTACATAAGAAGTAACTTTATCTACTTCTACACCTTTATCAATTAACTCTGCTACAATTCTATGCGTATCTGCCGATGTATTACGAAAACGGAATCCGCCTGTATCCGTCATTATTCCAGTATAAATACATTCAGCAATGCCTTTATCAATTTTATCCAAATCATTCATCGCTTCGATAAAATTATAAACCATTTGACAAGTCGCAGGCATTTCGATATCCGAATACATAAAATCAAATGTATCTGGTTCACGGTGATGATCGATTAATATTTTTGGTGCTTTCGAACGTTCAACCCAGTTTCCTAAGTCGTCAATTCGTTTTACAGTATTAAAATCTAAGATAAAAATCAAATCAGCTTGATGTATAATTGCTTCGGCAACTTTTGGTCGGTAATCTGCAATTACAATCTCTTTTGCTGAAGGCATCCATTTTAGGAACTTAGGAAAATCGTTTGGTGAAACAATGTTACACGTGTGTCCTAATTTATTCAAATAATGAAACATCGCCAATGTAGAACCTATCGCATCTCCATCAGGATTTTTGTGCGGTAGAATTGCAATTTTCTTTGGTGTTGATTTTAAAAGAGTTTTTAACTCTTCGAAATTTGTCATTTGCATAGTTGCAAAGATAAACAAACAAGTGAAATTGTAAATTGCTTTGAAGAAGAAAACTGCAAATTTTAGATGAATTATTTATTTTTTTTTGAATTGATTAATGGGAATAAAAAAATAAAAACCTTTGTAAACTAAAATTCAGATTTAATTTTTTAACAAAAATACTAATTAGCTTTAAGCTCTTTCTACTAAGCAATTATAACAACCAGGTCTTGCGTTGTGAATATGAATGTATTCGACTTCTTGGTTTTCTAAGATTTCATTTAATTTTTCTTTTAAATAATCTCCTTTTATTGCATCAGCAAAAATCATTATTGAATTCTTGTTGTAAGCACGAATAGACAAAAACCGATGGTTAAACATTATTGGAATTTCATTAATAGAAGATTTATAAGTTTGTGCGTTTTTACTTATAAAAATAGGACCAGATGCCTTGTAAGGAGAGTTTACCGAATGATGTTCAAAATTAAGTAGAATAACTTCTTCTCCAACTTGCACATCTGTTAAACTAACTCGGCAAGGATATCCTGGGAATTTATCTACAATCATTCTCGAGATATTTTGTTTTGACAATTCCTTATCACTTAGATTAAAATAATCACTAAAAAGCTCATTATCTAAGGCGACTATTCTAAAGTTATTTTTCATTTTAATTTTATTAGATGATTGATTATAACTAATTTAAATAAAAAATAATAATTTAAATAAAATAAAATAAAATA
>NZ_DICC01000058.1:0-95223 GCF_002415215.1 Empedobacter sp. UBA5036 | reverse complement strand
AATAAAATAAAATAAAATAAATATTAACGTAGTAGAAATGTAAAAAAAACTAGAGCATGAAGTAATTTCAAACTCTAGTTTATAACTTGATAATTTATTATAATAAAATTATAAATCTCTTTTCTTGATAATTAATAAGGATAAACCAAGAAATAAAATGATGTAGAAAATATTTACCGCAAAATGATCCCATTGTACATGATCGGCAACAAATAACTTACCTTCCATAATTGCTTTTTGTATATCTACAGAAGGATAATCAACTATTTTTCCGTTTGAGTTTAGTGGTAAATAATTAGTTAAGATTTTAATTTCTTCAGGATTTTTTGGAGGATTTTTACCAAATCGAACTAAAAATTCAACAACTTTAGCAACAGATTCTATAATATTCAAAACAATTAAAGATAAAATTGCAAAAGCACTTTTCTTTAATAGAAATGATAAAAACATTGCGAAAACAATGTAAGCGAATATCTCAACGAAATATCCTCCTAAGAATTCGATTCCGTTTACAAAATCAAACTTTTCGCTAAAAATAGAACCTAATGCAAAAACTAAAACGCCAACTAAAAGTGTAGAAATCAAAGTTATCACAACGTTCATCAAAACTTTTGTGTTTAAAAATTCAGTTTTAGATAAACCATCAATTGTATTTTGCTTGAAAGTTCCGAAAGAGTATTCGTTTGTAATATTATTAATAACAATAATAGCTAAAAAGAATTTTCCAAAACCAATTAACCACGTGATATTATGCCAAATTCCAGGGAACTCTAATGCACCCAATTTGATTAAATCAACTTCAATTCCATTCATGTTCGGTTTGAAATTCGGTAACGTAATTCCCATTAACAGAATCATCACAAAATACAAAATGATGAAAATTCGCGTTCCTTTGTTGTAGAATAATTTATTCCATTCTATGCTAAATAATCTTTTCATGTTAGTTCTGTTTTTGGATTAATTGGAAAAATTGTTGCTCTAAAGATTCTTTACGTTTTACTAAATGATTCACGATAATTCCTTGTTCATAAAACATTTTGTTAATTTCTGCTGGATCTTTCTCTTCTGATAAAACAGCAAAAAGTTTGTTGTTTTCTTTGGTAACTTTTGAAACGAATGAGAACGTTTTTAGTGTATATTCCAAACTTTCCATATTTTGCGCAGCAACTTCAATACTTCCAAAACTTGAATTCATTTGATCGACAGAACCAGCATAAAGCATTTTTCCTTGATTCAGAACTACTACATGCGAACATACTTTTTCGACTTCGTCTAATAAATGACTTGCTAGAATAATTGTAGTTCCTTGTTGAGCAATTTTAATAATCAATTCACGAATCTGAATAATTCCTTGTGGATCTAAACCATTTGTAGGTTCGTCTAAAATCAACACTTCAGGATCATTTAATAACGCAGCCGCAATTGCCAAACGTTGTTTCATTCCCAACGAATATTGTTGAAATTTATCTTTTTTACGAGAAAGTAATCCAACTAATTCAAGTTTTTCGTCAATTTTTGCATAATTAACTTCTTTAATATCAGCGACAATTTTAAGATTTTTTTCTGCTGATAAATATGGGTAGAATTTTGGACTTTCGATAATAGCTCCAATTTTTTTTAACGAATCGTTATTCGGTTCTTTATCGAACCATTTCCACGAACCCGCAGTTGGATTAATTACATTAAGAATCATTCCTAAGGTTGTCGATTTCCCACTTCCGTTAGGACCAAGTAATCCATAAACGTTTCCTTTTTCCACCGAAAAACTGACGTTGTTGACCGCTGTAAAGCTGCCAAATTGTTTTGTTAGTTGATTAATTTCAAGAACTTTGTTCATAGTAGTTGAATTTGTTTTCTTTATATGTAGAGTTTTTTGTTATTTTGTTACAATTTAGAATCAATTTAAATAATATGAGAACGATACTTTATACGTTATTAATTGTACTTACAATTCATGCTAAAGCGCAAAATGGAAAAGTTTATCAAATTTTTAATCAACAAGAAAAGAAAGTTGATTTTGATAAAATGATAAAAGAATTGGCAAAATATGATGTGGTTTTGTTTGGTGAATATCATAATAATGCGATTAACCATTGGTTGCAATTGCAAACTACAAAAGAATTGTATAAGATAAAAGGAAATCAATTGAAACTTGGCGCTGAAATGTTTGAACGTCATCAGCAAACGGAATTAACTAATTATCTAGAAGGAAAAATAACAGATGAAGAGTTTCAAAAGAATACAAAGCTCTGGAGTAATTATAAAACAGATTATAAGCCTCTTGTTGATTTTGCGAAAGAAAAGAATTTGGATTTTGTAGCGACTAACGTATCACGCAAATATGCTTCGTATGTCGCTAAGAATGGACTTGAAGCTTTGGATACAGTTCCAAATAATGAGAAAGTCTTTATTGCGAAACTTCCTATTACGATAGATTATGATGCGCCTGGTTATCCTGAGATGATTAAAATGATGGGAGATCATGCTGGAGTGAAGGCAAAACAGTTTGTTGCAGCACAAGCTACAAAGGATGCAACAATGGCAGAATCAATTTTGAATAATTTGAAGAAAAATAATCTATTTATTCATTACAATGGTGATTATCATTCTAAAAATTATGGCGGAATTTATTGGTATTTGAAATTTTTTCGACCTGAGCTCAAAATCGCTGTAATTGAAATTCTAGAAAGTGAAGATTTAAATGAAAAAATATCTGCAATTAAATCAAAAAACGAAAATGTTACTACGACAGAATTTATTATAGTATTTCCTAAGGATTCGCCTAAAACCTACTAATTTTACTTATAAGCAGAAAGTTTTATTGATTATTTTTCATATTTTGCATTTTAAAAAATAAAGCAAACAATTAAATACAACTATGGACAGAAGAAATTTTATTAAATCGACTGCTGCAGCATCTACGGTAGCATTAGTATCACCAGATTCATTATTTGATTTTTCATCAAAAATTGATAAGGTGAAAGTAGGAATTGTTGGCTGTGGAATGAGAGGGCAGGTACATTTAGATGAGTTATTAAAAAGAAATGATGTAGAAGTTGTTGGGATCGCTGAACCAGATCAACGAATGATTGATCGTTCAAACAAAATTTTTGCAAAACATAATAAAAAACCTGTAGAGTATTTTAAAGGTTTAGATGGATATAAAAAATTATATAAGAATAAAGAAATGCATGCTGTAATTATAGCTACGCCATGGGAATTTCACGCTGAGCAAACAATTGCAGCAATGAATGCGGGTAAAATTGTAGGTTTAGAAGTGTGTGGAGCGATGAATTTACAAGAATGTTGGGATTACGTAGATACATACGAAAAAACGAAAGTTCCTGTATTCATGATGGAGAATGTTTGTTACCGTCGCGATGTTATGGCTGTAATGAATATGGTTCGTAAAGGAATGTTTGGTCAAATTGTTCATGGACAAGGTGGTTACCAACACGATTTAAGAAATGTATTATTTAATGATGGTAAACAACCTTATGGTGGTGGAGTTGAATTTGGAGACAAAGGTTTCTCTGAAGCTGCTTGGCGTACAAATCATTATGTAAAACGTAATGCAGAATTATATCCAACGCATGGTTTAGGACCAATCGGTACAATGATGGATGTTAACCGTGGAAATAGAATTACACATTTAACTTCTATGGCTTCTCAACAAGCTGGTTTAACTGATTATATCGTGAAGAATGGAGGTGCAGATCATCCAAATGCAAAAGTTAAATTCAAACAAGGAGATATCGTTCAAACAATGTTAAAATGTGAAAACGGAGAAACAATCTTATTAACGCACGATACATCTTTACAGCGTCCATATAACTTAGGTTTCCGTATTCAAGGAACTGATGGTATTTGGCAAGATATCGGTTCAGGAGGATTTAGTCAAGGTTTCATTTATTTCGAAGATGAAATGAAACATTCTCACAAATGGGCAAGTTCAGAAGATCATTTAAAAACTTACGATCATCCATATTGGAAAAAATACGAAACTCAGGCAGAAGGTGCTGGGCACGGAGGAATGGATTTCTTCTTAATGAATGATTTTATCGAATGTATTAAAGCAAACAAAGAATTCCCATTCGATGTATATGATTTAGCAACTTGGTATGCAGTAACACCATTAAGTGAAAAATCTATCGAAGGAAATGGTACTTCTCAAGAAATGCCAGACTTTACAAGAGGAAAATATAAAACAAGAAAACCAGTTTTTGGTACAGAAGATTATGGATTCTAAAACCTTATCATTAGTCATTTTAGCAGGTGGAATGGGAAGCCGCTACAAAGGACAAAAACAAATTGATCCAATTGGACCAAGTAAAGAAACGTTGATGGAATATTCAATTTTCGATGCTTTTTCTTGCGGAATAAAACATTTTGTATTCATTATTAATGAACAATTTAATGCAGAAACTAAAAAATATTTTCAAAATTTAATTGAAAAAAATGGAGGTAAAGTAGAATTTGTTCTTCAAACGACGTATACATCTGTTCCGAGAGGAATTTATGATACAATAGAAAAACGTGAAAAACCTTGGGGAACTGGACATGCGTTAATGATTACAAAAAATCATTTAAACAATCCATTTATTGTAATTAATGCAGATGATTTTTATGGTCGTAAAGCATTTGAAAAAGCAAGTGAATTGGTTCAAAACGAAAAAATCACTGCAAATACTTATGGTATGGTTGCGTACAAATTGGCCAATACGATTAGCGAAAATGGTTCTGTTTCTCGCGGAGTTTGTACGGTAACAAACGGTCATTTGGAGAATGTTGTAGAACGTACAAATATCTATTCTAACGAAAATGGAGAAATTGTTTTCGAAGAAGATGATAACGTTTTACCATTAGATGGAGATACGGCTGTATCGATGAATTTCTTTGTTTTACATCCTTCTATTTTCAGAAAATTAGAAGATAAATTTGAGGAATTTCTTCACGAAAATGCTTCTCAATTGAAAGCAGAATTTTTCTTGCCGAAAGTTGTAAATGATATGATCAAAGAAGATCAATTGGAAGTGATTGTAGAAAAATCGGATGACAATTGGTTCGGAATGACTTATCCAGAAGATAGAGAAGTTGTAGTAAATTCTATTCAAAATTTAATCAATGATCAAAAATATCCAAATTCACTTTGGACATAAAATATAATGGAGAAAATATTAAAACATTATTTCGAAAATATAGATCAAGTTAGTGTTAATCCAATCAGTTCTGGTTGGATTAATTCTACTTATGAAGTTGAGTATGAAGGAAAAAAATATATTTTACAAAAAATAAACACGCACGTTTTTCCTCAACCAGAAGTAATTTCTAACAATATTGACATCATTTCTCGTCATCTAAAAGCAAAGAATTATCAAAATTCGGTAATCGAAATTGTAAAAGATTTGCAAGGAAATTTATTAGCAAAAGAAGATGGAGAAATTTGGAGGATGACTTCTTTTATTCCAAATTCTATTTGTTTTGAGAAAGTGGAATCTGCGGAACAAGCATACGAAGCGGCGAAAACAATTAGTGAATTTCATTCGTATTTGTTAGATGTTAATGTTGATGAAATTTATCCTTCGATTGTCGGGTTTTTAGATTATCATAAACGTGTAAATGATTTCAAAAATGCATTGAAAAATGCTTCAACAGAGCGTTTAGAAGAAACGAAAGAAGAAGTTGCTTATATTTTGGATAATCTGTATCAAGTTGAAAAGTATTTAGAAATAGATTTCCCAAAGCGTGTCGTTCATGCCGATGCAAAAATCAGTAATTTCTTATTCAATAATGATAATCATTCGCAAGCAATCGCTGTGATAGACTGGGATACAATAATGCCAGGGAATATTTTGTGCGATTTTGGAGATATGATTCGTACATACGCAAACCTGAAAGCTGAAGACGATCCTAATCCTGAAAAATTGTTTGAACCTGATTATTATAAAGCGGTTAAAAATGGGTTTTTAGAACATTTAAAATATGATTTACAACCAATAGAGATCGAAAATATGGATTTTGTTGCGTATATTGTGATTTATATTCAGGCGGTTAGATTTTTGGCAGATTATTTAGAAAACGATATTTATTATTCGATTTCTTATCCAAAACAAAATCTAAATCGTACGATTAATCAAATCAATTTATTAAAAGCATTAACAAAATTTCATGAAGAAAATTCGGTTCGAAAAATATAAACCTACAGATTTTAATAACTTTTTTAAACTTGTTCAGGACGACGAAGTGATGAAATATATCTCTGGAAAAGGTTTGAATGAAGAGCAAGCAAATCACAAATTTACATCAATCTTAGAAAAAGGTAGCGTTAACGAAAACCTTGGTTTTTTTAAGGTTTATGACGAAAACGACACACTTTTAGGTGATTGTAAATTGGTGTATAACAAACATATCGAAAATTCACTTGAAATAGGTTATTTATTGAAAAAAGAATTTTGGAGAAAAGGTTTTGGATCAATGATTTGCGAACATTTATTAGCAGAATCAAAAGAAAAATTTCCTGATTTGCAAGTAATGGCTGTCATCGATCCTGATAATGTTGCTTCAAGAAAGTTGTTAGAAAAGTTTAATTTTGAATCGTATTGGAAAGGCATCGAAAATGATTTGCCTACAGAAAAATTGCTTTTAAAAGAGAAATGATACGAGTAAAAGATGTCGCTTTGGCGATGGAAGAAATAGCGCCTTTGGCGTATGCAGAGGATTTTGACAATGTTGGATTGCTAGTTGGTGATTACAATAATGAGGTAACAGAGATCTTGGTAACGTTGGACACAACACCAGAAGTTGTGGAAGAAGCGATTGAGAAAAATTGTAATTTGATTGTGAGTTTTCATCCAATTATTTTTTCTGGTTTAAAGAAATTGAACGGAAAAAATTATGTTGAAAAAGCTGTGATGACAGCAATCAAAAATGGAATTAATATTTATGCAACGCATACAGCTTTAGATAATTCGAAAGTTGGAGTTAATTTCAAAATTTCTGAACAATTAGCTTTATTGAATACGAAAATTCTTATTCCAAAATTGCAAACTATCAAACAATTAATTACCTATGTACCAACAGAACATGCTGACCAATTGAAATTTGCGTTGTATGAAGCGGGTGCAGGAAAAATTGGGAATTATGATTCGTGTGGTTTTGCGATAGAAGGCGAAGGAAATTATCGACCAACTGCTGGTGCAAATCCGTTTATTGGCGAAATAGGGAAATTGGAAGCAGTAAACGAAACGCGAATAGAGGTTATTGTTCCGCAACATTTGGAAGGTGATGTGATGAATGCTTTGTTCAAAAATCATCCGTACGAAGAAGTTGCTTATTCTGTTATTTCGTTGAATAATCAAAACAATTATATTGGAATTGGAATGATTGGAGAGTTAGAAAATGAAATGGAAGAACTCGATTTTTTCAATTATCTAAAAACTCAAATGAATACACCCGTTATTCGTCATTCGAAATTATTAAACAAAAAAATAAAGAAGGTTGCTGTACTTGGAGGTTCTGGCGCATTTGGAATAAAAAATGCAATTTCGGCTGGAGCGGACATTTATATCACGGCAGATTTGAAATATCACGATTTTTTTACTGCTGAAAATAAGCTTGTTTTGGCAGATATTGGGCATTTTGAATCGGAACAGTTTACAAAAAACTTAATAACTTCGTATCTTAAAGAAAAATTTACTAATTTTGTGGTCTTTAATTCTGGAATTAATACCAATCCTGTTAATTATTGTTAACTATGTCTGAAACAAAAAATATCAAAGAACTAAGCGTAGAAGAAAAACTTCGCGCGTTATACGACTTGCAATTAATTGATTCACGTTTAGATGAAATCAGAAACACAAGAGGTGAATTACCTTTAGAAGTTGAAGATTTGAGCGACGATGTTGCACAATTAGAAACGAGAATCCAAAAAATAGTTGACGAAACTAAAGGTTTGGATGAAGAAATTAAATTGAAGAAAGAAGCAATCAAAAATGCTGAAGCTTTAATTAAAAAATACACGAAACAACAAGATAACGTACGAAACAATAGAGAATTTGATGCTTTAGCGAAAGAAGTAGAGTATCAAGGTTTGGAAATTGAGTTATCTGAGAAACGTATTCGTGAGTTTACAGTTAAAATTTCTCAAAAAAATGCACAAGTTGAAGAATTTAATGCAAAATTAAACTCAATGAAAGAGCATTTATCTCACAAACAAGCTGAGTTGGATACAATTGTAAAAGATACAGAAAAAGAAGAAAGTAATTTATTGAAATTATCTTCTGAATATTCTGCTAAAATCGAACAAAGATTATTAGACGCTTACAGCCGTATCAGAAATTCTGTGAAAAATGGTTTAGCTGTTGTTCCTGTACAACGTGGAGCTTCTGCGGGATCTTTCTTTACAATTCCACCACAAAGACAAATGGATATCGCTCAACGTAAAAAAATTATCGCTGACGAACATTCAGGACGTATCTTAGTTGATTTGGAATTAGCTTTAGAAGAGCAAGAAAAAATGGAAATCATTATCAAAGGATAATTTTCTTTGTTAAAAAATATTTTATTTAATATCAAAGTGTTACACGATTGTGTAACACTTTTTTTATGCTAAAACTAGTTGTTGTTATTTTTTAGCACGCTATTTGTAATACTGGCAATATAATTAGTTTGAAAATTTAGAAATTATGAAAAAAATTATATTTTTAGCAATGTTAGCTGTCTCGTCTATCTCATTAACATCTTGTGTGAATAATGATGATGGCTATTATGAACCTGAAATTGTTAATGTTGGACAAATCAATTATGATGGTGTATCATTTCCGCTTCGAAATGCAGTTGTTGCAGATATAAAAAAGGCTGATGGCGGATTTTATTATAGTGTAGAATTATCTACAAATCCAGTTCCTAAGAATGGTAAATTAAATGGAGCTTATTTGTATTTAGAAATTTTCCAAAGAGGTGATTTAAGTTTTAATGGATCTTACGTAACAGAAAATAATGATAGAGGATTGGATTATATCGAATATTACGAAGATCCTATTATGCAAAATTATGTACCAGTTCTTAATTCAGGAACATTTGCATTATTAGATACAGATTTCTCTTCAGGATCTATTAACTTAAAAAATTATTTTGATCCTTATAACAGAAGTTTATTGTCTACAAACTTTGCTTTGAGAGTTTCGAATGGTAAAACATTGACGGGTGATTTTGACGGATTGTTTGATTTCATTCAATTATACAACAAATCTGCAAAAGGTGCTGTAAATGCAAAATCAGCAACAACAGAAAGAGTAAAAACAGGAGTGAGAAGACCTTCTGCAAGAAAATAAAATTTCAATTTATAGATAAAAAAAACTCCGCTAAATTTTTAGCGGTGTTTTTTATTGATATACTTTTTTGATTAAGCTTCTACTTCTTTATCACGATTCTTTGGGAAACGGCGATAACCTTTCAAATTAAATCTAAAATCTTTTTTCGTTGGACGAACAATAATACGTAATGATGAATCATTTGTAAAATAAGTTTGAGCCCAGTTTAAGAAAATAGCTAATTTGTTACGTACAGTCAAGATTAACATTAAGTGTAAAAACATCCATGTAAACCATGCCAAACGTCCAGAGAAAGAGAATTTAGGTAAATCAACAACAGCTTTTCGTTTACCAATTGTAGCCATAGAACCTGGATCTTTGTATTCGAACAATGTCAATTTATCCTCAGATAAACCTTGTCCTAATTTGTCAAAATTTTTCGCCAATTGTTCAGCTTGATCTCCTGCAACACGTGCTAATTGTGGATGTCCGTGAGGATACTTCGGTGTTTCCATCGAAGAAATATCTCCAATTGCATAAATGTTTTCGGTTCCTAAAACTTTAGAAGTACGATCTACTTTCAAACGATTTCCTCGTTGTAAATCTTCTTGTTTTACTGCTCCTTCAGGTACATTTCCCATAACTCCGGCAGCCCAAATCAAATTTCGAGTATTGATTGTACGACCATCAGCTAAAGAAATTGTTTTTCCATCGTAGTCAGTTACGCGACCTTCTGTCCAAACATTTACGCCCATATTTGTCAAATATTCATAAGACTTTTTGTGCGCCAATTCAGACATTGGACCTAATAAATTTGGACCTCCTTCAATCAAATAAATATTCAATTTAGAGAAATCTAAATCTGGATAATCTTTCGGAAGAATAAATTTTTTCATTTGCGCAATTGCACCTGAAAGCTCAACTCCTGTTGGTCCTCCACCTACAACAACAATATTCATAATTTCTTCCAATTCTCCTGGAGATTCTGCAGAATATGCACTCTCGAAGTTTGTTAGTAATCGATTTTTAAGCGTTAAAGCTTCATTTGTCGATTTCATTGGGAATGATAATTCCTCAATTTGTTTGTTCCCGAAGAAATTTGTGGTACATCCCATGGCAACAACCAAATAGTCGTAGGAAAAATCCCCGATTGTGGTTTCAACAATATTTTGATCTTTCTTAATTGCTGTAACTTCGGCTAAACGAACGCTCACATTTTTACTCCCTTGAAATACTTTTCGAATAGGGAACGAAATATCACTTGCGTTAATCGCTGCAGTTGCAACCTGATAAAATAAGGGTTGAAATTGGTGGTAATTATAGCGGTCAATAAGTGTAACAGAAAAGTGTGGGTTATTATTTAATTTACGGGCTAATTTAAGTCCGGCAAATCCAGCACCTAAAATGACAATCTTTTTCTTTTCCAAAATTCACTTTTTTGTAAAATTACGAACAAACTAAGAAACAATGAAAGATTTATTAAAAATTATTCTGAACCTTAGATATTTACTATGATATCGGATTGATTATTAGATTTTTTTAAATTTATGTTTTTTGTCAGTTTTAAATAAATTGTTAAAATTATTTATGATTTTGTGTATTTCGATGCTTTTTTAATTTTTCTGAAAGATTAGAATTTAAACTATTTTTAAGCTGAATCATTTTAAGAAATCAATCAAATTCACGAATTTTATTCCAAATTTATCAAATCAAAAAAACAAGTAATGAGCAAATTATTTGAATCAATCAATATAAATGAATCTATTTCATTAAAAAATAGAATTATTATGTCGCCAATGTGCCAATATTCTTCGGAAGATGGTTTTCCAAATGATTGGCATTTTCAGCATTATGTTTCGCGTGCTGTGGGCAATGTTTCGGCAATTATACAAGAAGCAACTGCAGTTGTTGCAGAAGGTCGAATTTCGTATGGCGATTTAGGGATTTGGAAAGATGAACATATCGAAGCGTATCAAAAATTAACTTCCGAAATCAAAAAATACAATTGCGTTCCTGGGATTCAGTTAGCGCATGCAGGACGAAAAGCAAGTACAGAAAAGCCTTGGTTAGGACACAATCAAATAAAATCTGAAGAAAAAAATGGTTGGAAAACAGTTTCGAGTTCTAATCTACCTTTTAATGAATTGGATGAAATTCCACATGAATTAACAATTTCAGAAATTAAAGATGTTGTAAAAGAATGGGGAAAAGCAACTGAACGTGCCATAAAAGCTGGTTTTGAAATTTTAGAAATTCATGGAGCGCATGGTTATTTGGTTCATCAATTTTTGTCGCCTTTAATCAATAATCGAACAGATGAATATGGTGGAAGTTTCGAGAATAGAATTCGTTTTGTGTTGGAAATTGTTGAAGAAATGCAAAAATACATTACAACTCAATCGCTTTGGATTCGTTTGTCAGCTTCGGATTGGGCAGAAAATGGTTGGAATTTAGAAGAAACAATTGAATTGTGTAAAATTTTAAAACAAAATGGAGTAGAAGTGATTGATGTTTCGTCTGGAGGAGGAGTGAGTCATCAAAAAATTGATGTCAAAAAAAATTATCAAGTTCCATTCGCAAATGAAATTAAAAATCAAGTTGAAATAATTACTGGAGCTGTTGGATTAATTTTTGAACCAAAACAAGCCGAAGAAATTCTTCAAAATAATGAAGCAGATTTAATCTTTTTAGGAAGAGAATTATTACGTGATCCATATTTTGCATTGCGTGCTGCAAAAGAGTTAGAAGAAGATATTAAGTGGTTGCCACAATATGAAAGAGCAAAAAATAATCATTACGCATAAACCATGTTAGCATTAAAAAAAATCCATCATATTGCAATTATTTGTTCAGATTATCAAAAATCAAAACATTTTTACACAGAAATATTAGGTTTCGAAATTGTGCAAGAAGTTTATAGAAAAGAACGTGATTCTTATAAATTAGATTTAGCTTTGCAAAATTATTACTGCATCGAATTATTTTCTTTTCCTAATCCACCAAAACGTGTTTCTCGACCAGAAGCTTCTGGATTGAGACATATTGCTTTTGCTGTGGAAAATATAGAAAATGAAGTAGAAAAACTAACGCAGTTAAATGTAACGGTAGAGCCAATTCGTGTGGATGAATACACGCAAAAGAAGTTCACTTTTTTTGAAGATCCCGATGGTTTGCCGATAGAATTATACGAAGAATAGAAGAATAAATGGTAAAAAAGAGTTTACTTGCCTTAGCAATGGGAGGTTTAGCCATCGGAATGACGGAATTTTCGATGATGGGAGTTTTAGAAGATTTTGCAAAAGATTTGAATATTTCAATTCCAACAGCAGGGAATTTTATATCAATGTACGCAATGGGCGTAATGGTTGGAGCTCCAACATTAATTATGGCTACAAGTAAATATTCGCCCAAAAAAGTATTAATCTTTTTTATGTTATTGTTTACTATTTTTAACTCACTTTTTGTTATCGCGCCAAGTTATAATACCTTATTAATTGCTCGTTTTATGTCTGGTTTACCTCACGGAGCATTTTTTGGTGTAGGATCTGTTGTGGCTGCACAATTAGCAACAAAAGGAAAAGAAGCGCAAGCTATTTCGATTATGTTTGCAGGATTAACGTTTGCGAATTTGGTCGGTGTACCATTAGGAACAAAATTAGGACAAGTTTTTTCGTGGCGATTAACATTTGGGATTATTGCAAGTTTAGGATTAATCACGATGTTAGCGATTTCGCTTTGGGTTCCGAATCTTAAAAATACAAACAAAGGAAGTTTGGTAGAACAATTAAGTTTCTTCAAAAAATGGGAAGCTTGGGTATTAATTGTGATGATTTCTATCGGAACTTCAGGATTATTTGCGTGGATAAGTTACATTTCTCCGTTAATGACAAATGTGGCAGATTTACCTAAAACAAAAATTCCAATTATTATGACTTTGATTGGTCTAGGAATGTTTGTAGGTAATTTTATAGGTGGAAAATTGGCAGATACCATGTCACCAAATAAAGCTGCAATTATCTCTTTTGCCTCGATGGCGGTTTGTTTAGTGATTGTTTATTTCACTTCTCATATACAAATTATGGCTTATATTATGTCGTTTATTACGGGATTAATTGCGTTTACAATTGGTTCGCCAATTCAAATGATGTTGATTAATAATGGAAAAGGATCAGAAACTTTGGCAGCAGCGGCTGGTCAAGCAAGTTTTAATATTGGAAATGCTTTAGGTGCATTTTTAGGAGGAATTCCGATTGCTATGGGATTAGGATTTAATTCACAACTGTGGGTTGGCTTTATTATGGCTTCTGTCGGATCAATAATTGCAGCAATCTTTTTACAATTAAAATCGAAAAGAGTTTAAAAATATTACTTCAATCATAATCAAAGGATGTTCTACGGAGCATCCTTTTTTAGTTTATATTTGTAACAAATTAAACTCAAATGAATCATTACAAAGCTCTTATTATAGACGATGAACACTTTGCTCAACAAGGGTTAAAGAAAATTATTCAACATGCTTTGCCAGATTTTTTTGTTTCCATTGATACGGCAAATTCTGTAAAAGAAGGTGTAGAAAAAATTAAGGAAAATCAACCAGATATAGTTTTTTTGGATATTCAGATGCCAGAGGAATTTGGGTTTAAATTATTTGATTATTTTGATGATATTACGTTTGATGTCATTTTCACAACAGCTCATTCAGACTATATTTTAGAAGCTGTAAATCAATGGGGATGTTTAGGTTATTTGATGAAACCTATTTCAATTTCTGACCTTAAAGTATTATTGAATCGTTTTGTAGAGCGTCAAAATCAAACAAAAATAACGAAAGAGATTATTAATATTGCAGATGATTTTGAAGATGAAGTAGAAACTGATAATCTGAAAGATGTTTTCAAAAATGAGCATGGAATTATATTTATTCCATCTATAACAGAGGTTTTGGTACTGAAAATTGAAGATATTATTTATTGTAAAGCAGATGATAGTTATTGTACAATTTTTACCGAAAAAGAGGCGTACATGGTAACTAAAACGTTGAAAGAAGTAGAAAATTTAATTGATCAAACCAATTTTTTCCGTGTCAATAGATCGTATTTGGTTAATATTAATTTTGCTAAAAAATTTGATAAACGAAACAATTTATTGATTCTGAATTGTCATCCAAAAGATGGTGAATTAAATCTTCCTGTGACTTCTTTGGGGTATAAAATTTTATCGAATGTGGTTGCGTAACTTCATTTTTTTACTTGTTTTATTTCTTTGTTCTCATCAACTTTCTGCGCAATATGTTCTGACAAAACAATACACGTACGAAAATGGCTTGCCTGCCAATGAGATTTTGAGTGTTTACAAAGATTCTCGTAAAATCTTGTGGGTTGGAACTCGTTTTGGCGTATTTGTGAAAGACATGGACAATTTCAAAATGATGAAACGCTTCGAGAAAGTACAATACAATAATGTTTGGACAATAATAGAAGATAGGCAATATAATGTTTGGTTCGGAAGTTACGGACAAGGGATATTGAAATTTACTGGTCAACGTTTTGAACAAATTAATACAGCGAAAGGATTAGTTTCGGATCGTGTTCGAAATTTATTTTATTTAGATGATTTAATATATGTTGCTGCGCAAGGTGGTGTTTCGATTATTGATACAAAATCAAAGAAAATTTATAATCCTTCTTTTGAAAAAAATAACAATATTGTGTTCGAAGCGGTATCTTTTTTCGAATATCAAAACAAGGTTTATGTTGCAACAATAGATCATGGTGTTTATGAAGTTCATCGCGATAAGTTGAAGTTGGTCAATCCTTTCAATCGAATTAATTATAGTTTTTTGAATAATAATGATTTGTATTTGTCATCTTCTAAAGGTCTTAATATCATTTCGATAAACGATTTTTTGAATAAAAAATTGAATTTTAAAACCTACGATTTTCCAGTTTTTAGAAATCACAACATTTCAGATAAACGTCATTCTCTTTTATTAGCTGGTTACGAAACGGGTGCAGGAAATGGAATGGTTGCCGAATTAAAGGACAATAAAATAACAGATCAAACAGAAAATTTTAAAATCACTTCGGATTATCCGTATCGAGTTTTTAGTAGTAAAACGGATGATTTAATTTATGTTGGAAGTGCTGATAAAGGACTTTTTGAAGTTCATTTTAATCATTTTTTAGATTTTTCAACGATTGATAATAAAAGAGTCATTGAAATTCTAAAAGTTGCGAATACACAATATTTTTTAACACCAGAAGGACTTTATTTTCAAGAGAATAATGTATTCAATAAGCAGATAAAGAGAAATGCTTTTTATCAATATATGCTTCGAAATAAGTCAAAATTCAAAGATTTTTTAAGTCAATCAAATAAAGATTTTTATGAAATTGATTTTGATTTGAAAGAAAAAAATCTTCGTTTTTATAAAATGATTATTCGTCATAATTCGTTTATTATAGCAACTAATTTAGGACTTTTCGAGTTAGATTTTAATGGAGAATTCAAAGATTATTTACCTAATCGAACAAGTCAATTTACATATTTTAATAATCAATTTATTCAGACAAATCCTTTTGGAGGAATTTTGGTTTTTGATGATCTGAATAATCTAAAATATCACGCATATTCAGCTACGCAAGCGAATGTTCCGAAAGATGTTGTTTCGATTTGTCAAAATAAAAAAGCTGTATTTTTTGGATCTTCTTTAGATGGATTATTCAAGTATGAAAATGGAAATTTTATTTCGTATTTGCAAAATAATCAGTTTAAAGAATCTAAAATTAAAATGATAAAATGTGTTGGAGATAATCAGTTGTTGGTTGCAACAGAATTTGCGAAAGTTTATATTTTAGAGATAAAGGGAGATGAGTTAATCACAAAAAAAGTAATTAATATTCGTGAAATTGGTGGAGAAAATATTAGTTCAATTGACATTTTTGGGAACTCAATTTTAATTGGAACCAATCGTAATTTACTCGTTTTCAATAATGGTAAAACATATATGATTGGCAATGAACAAGGTTTTGTGAATAAGGATATACATTCGTCTATTTTTGACGGAAAAACGGCTACAATTGGTGTAGAAAATGGATATTATAAGTTAAATCTTGAGAATTTATTAAAGCAAAAAAATCAGTCGAAAGAGATTATTATTACAAGTTTTAAAATTAATGATGAATCTTTTGGGATAGATAAATTTATGTGGTTTGATTTGATTGATAAAGATTTGAATTTAAAAAATAATGAGAACAATATTACACTAAATTTTGCTGTCGTTGATGCTAATTTCGCTCAAAGTTATAAGTACAGATATCGTGTAAATCCTGATGAAAAGTGGAATGAGTATTTTTATAACCCATCTATTTATTTGCGGAATATACCATATGGTAAATATCGTATTCAATTAGAAATAACAGATACAAGCAACGGACAAAAACAAATTATTGATTTGGTTTCGTTGAATGTTGACGAACCTTTTTACTTGAATATTTATTTTATTTTGTTGTCAGTCTTAACTTTAGGATTGATTATTTATCGTTATAATACAAATAAAATCAAGACGTTAAATAAATTTAATCAATTAAAAATTAGTCAATTAAATGAGAAAAATACACAAGAAAATCAACGTTTGCAATTAGAGCGACAATTAACCGAAACGAAGTTAACAGCCTTACAATCTCAAATGAATCCGCATTTTATTTTCAATGTGTTGAATTCTATTCAGTTTTATATTTTGGATAATGATATTGATAATGCGTTAAATTCGTTGGGACGTTTTTCTCATTTGATTCGTCAGATGTTAAATCTTTCAACAAAAGATGAAATTAGTTTGAAAGATGAAATTGATTTTTTGAAATTATATGTTGAAGTTGAGAATTTTAGATGGAAAAATAAAATAGAATTTGATGTTCAAATTGATAGCCAATTGGATATTTATCGTATCAAAATTCCGCCAATGTTGATTCAGCCAATTATCGAAAATTCTTTTGTTCACGCATTTGATCAAAACCATTTGCAACCGATTATCAAATTGATTATTAGAATAAAAATTGATTATTTAGAAATAATTATTGAAGATAACGGAAAAGGAAATACAACACAAATTACGCAAAATAAAACTCACGATTCGAAAGCACTTAAAATTATTAATGAGCGTTTACAATTGCTTAATCATAATATTGAAGAAAATATTTTTATAGATTTTCATGAAAAAGGAACAAAAGTTCGAATGATTTTGAAAGTTGATTAAAATTTCACCTGAATAAATTCACAATTCACCTTGCTGAAACGTGAATTAACGAAATCTGAACTCTATTTTAATGATAGATATTATTCAGTATATATATTTGTGGTATCGATTTCAAACTAAGTATTAAACTTTGATGCTTTGTTTTCTAAACCTATGAAGACACCATAAAAGTATCTTAAAAGTTACATTTTTCGACGTGTGAGTCAAAAAATTTTACAACAAGAAGCTACTGCAAAGTAGCTTTTTTTTATCTTTATCCCCATGAAAAATGTACAATTAGGAAATACAGATTTAGAAATAAAACCAATTTTTTTCGGAGGAAATGTTTTTGGTTGGACATTGAATGAAGAAGAATCTTTTCGAATTTTAGATGGATTTTTGGACAGAGGATTTAATGCGGTAGACACTGCAAATAACTATTCGTATTGGGTGGAAGGTAATGTTGGAACAGAATCTGAACGAATTATCGGAAACTGGTTAAAATCGAGAGGAATCAGAGATCAAATCGTTTTGGCAACGAAAGTTGGTGGACGAAATATGATTCAAGATAAGCCAAATACTACAAAAGTTCATATCTTAAAAGAAGTAGAAGAATCACTTATCCGTTTACAAACAGATTATATTGACTTATATCAAACTCATTATGATGATGTAAATACACCTGTAGAAGAAACTTTATCCGCTTATAATCAATTGATAAAAGAAGGAAAAGTGAGATTTATAGGAGCTTCTAATTTTTCTTCGGAGCGATTGACTGAATCGTTGGATAAATCAGAACTTTATAATTTACCGCAATACAAAACCTTGCAACCTGAATATAATTTATATGATCGTCAGCATTTTGAAGAATTTTTGCAACCTGTTGCAGAGAAATATAATTTAGCTGTTATCCCTTATTACAGTTTAGCGAGTGGTTTTTTATCAGGTAAATATAAAACTGAAGAAGATTTACAACAAAGTTTGCGCGGTAATGGAATCAAAAAGTATTTGAATGAAAGAGGATTCAAAATTTTGGACGCTTTACAAACTATTTCTACACGATATAATATTTCTTATTCGGCAGTTGCATTGGCTTGGTTAATGGATCAGAAAACTGTTGTAGCTCCCATTGCGAGTGCAACTAAGGAACAACATCTTGATGCTTTTGTAGAAGCTGTAAATGTGCAATTATCTCATGATGATGTTAAACTTTTGACTGAAGCAAGTGAATATTAGAATGGAAAATTTACAAATGAAACCCAAATTAACTCCAATCATTTTATGGATAATGATTATTGGGAGCGGTTTGGTTGTGGCAAATAATTATTACAATCAGCCATTATTGTCATTAATCGCTAAAGATTTTAATGTTTCCGAAAGTAAAGTTTCTAATATTGCAATGTTAACACAAATTGGATACGCTTGTGGATTGTTGTTTATTATTCCTTTAGGAGATTTACTGAAACGAAAACGAATGATCTTAATCGATTTTGTTTTTATAATAGTAGCTCTTTTGGGAATGTATTTTGCACCATCTGTAAGTTGGCTTTTTCCATTAAGTTTTCTAATCGGTTTCACCTCAGTTATTCCGCAAGTTTTTGTGCCAATGGCGGCTGAATTAGCTGAACCTCAAAAAAAAGCGCAAGCTGTCGGAATGGTTATGAGTGGTTTGCTTGTTGGTATTCTACTTTCTCGCGTTTTTAGTGGCTTTATTGGTGAATATTTAGGATGGCGAGAAGTTTATATGATAGGCGCAATTTTAATGTTTGTTCTATGGATTTTTATCTATATATTTTTACCAGAAATACAACCAAATTTCAAAGGAACTTATGGTAATTTGATGAAATCGATTGTCGATTTAGTAAAAAATCAACCGCAATTAAGATTAGCTTCTTTTCGAGGAGCTACAGGTTTTGCAGCATTTAGTGCATTTTGGACAACATTGGTTTTTCACTTAGAAGAAGCACCATTTTTTGTCGGAAGCGATGTTGCTGGTGCTTTTGGATTAATTGGAGCAGTAGGAGCATTAGCTGCTGCATTAGTTGGTAGAGTTTCAAAAGTTCTGTCAACATCAAAAATTATCTTTTATTCCATCATTACTATGCTAATTTCTTGGGGATTTTTCTATGAATTTGGCTATACATATTGGGGATTAATTGTTGGTGTAATTTTGATCGATTTAGGTTTACAGGCAATGCATGTTTCTAATCAAACCATTATTTTTGGATTAGATGCCAAAACAGGAAATCGAGTGAATACAGTTTACATGACAAGCTATTTTATTGGTGGATCTTTAGGAACATTTATTGCAGCAAATGCGTGGGATAAATTTCAATGGAATGGAGTGGTTGCTGTTGGCGTTTTTTTTACTTTAATCTGTTTGATTTCTCATATTTTATTCAATAAAAATAATAAGTGATGAAAGATTTTTCTTATGAAATAACATATAAAACAGCGAGAAGTAGCGGTGCAGGAGGGCAAAATGTAAACAAGGTTGAAACGATGGTTTTAGCAAAATGGAACGTTGAAGTTTCCCAATTTTTTTCTGATGAAGAAAAAGCATTAATCACAGAAAAGCTAAAAAATAAGATTAATTCAGAAGGATTTTTACAAATCAATTCGCAAGAATCTCGCTCTCAATTGGACAATAAAGAATCTGCAACAAAGAAAATGTTAGAATTAGTTGAAAAAGCATTGATTATTCCAAAGTTTAGAAAAAAGACTAAACCTACTAAAGCTTCTCAACAAAAAAGACTGAATCAAAAGAAACAACAAGCTGAGAAAAAAGACGGTCGTAGATTTAAATTTTAGAACAATTAAATTCGATCAACTAAAAAAAATAATAAACTACATTGTATTGCTATAATCATTACTATTTTAAAAATAAAAGACTTTTTTCTTATTTTATGACGATAAATCTGCATTGACATAAGAGAACCAATTGTTCCACCAATCAAAGTCACAAAACAAAGTGCTAATTCAGATACACGTCTTTTACCAATAATTGAGTTTTTTTTATCTATTTTAAATAAAAAAAAAGAGAGAACGTTGATAAGGAGTAGAGTAAAAAATAAATATTTATCCATTCAGTGTGTGATTAAGTAGTAAAAATACTTATAATTAAGTAGATAAAAAATATTTTTTTAGAAATCTGTGTTGTTTATCTTTGTACTTCAAAATCATAAAAAATCTTCAAAAAAATAAATTGTAAAATTTTAATTATAAAATAATTATGCAAGATTTAAAAGGGAAAAATGCTTTAGTCACAGGAGGTAGTAGAGGTTTAGGAAAAGCTGTTGCTTTGGCATTGGCTAAAGAAGGTGTTAATGTAGCTGTGACAGGACGAAATACAAAGACATTAGAAGAAACTGTAGAAGAGATCAAAAGTTTTGGAGTAAAAGCGGATTATTCGATTTTTAATGTAGTCGAAAAAGTTGAAGTGAAAATGCAACTTGAACGATTAATTGAGAGTTTTGGAGCGTTTGATATTTTGATTAATAATGCCGGTATTGCGGCTTTCGGAAGTTTTTTGGAAATGCCAGAAAATGATTGGGAAGAGATTGTGCGTACGAATTTATTTGGACCATATTATGTTTCTAAAGCAGTAATTCCTTCGATGGTAGAGTTAGGAAGTGGTGATATTATCAATGTATCTTCAACAGCAGGATTAAAAGGAAACGCAGTAACTTCTGCTTATTCAGCTTCAAAAGCGGGATTGATAGGTTTATCAGAATCATTAATGTTTGAATTGAGAAAGAAAAACATTCGTGTTACGACTTTAACTCCAAGTACAATTGCATCTGAGATGTCAAAAGATGTGTTGAAAATCACAGACGGGAATCCAGAAAAAGTGCTTCAGCCAGAAGATTTTGCTCAATTAATTGTCGATTTATTAAAATTAGATAAACGCGCAATGCTGGCATCAGCTTCTTTGTGGTCTACAAATCCTTAAGAATAATTGATTCATTCATTATATTTTAATTCCAATTTCATTTAGAAATTGGATTTTTTTTGAAAAAATATTTTGCAGAATCATTTTTTATATTAACTTTGAATTACAAAGTACTTTTAATATGAGCACAAATAATCCTGTAGAAAGTTTAAACGAAATCAAATCAATGATGCAACGCACATCAAAATTCACAAGTATTAGTGGATGGAGTGGTGTTTGGGTTGGAGTAGTGGGAATGATTTCTGCTTTTATCGCTTATGTTTTAATTTTACAAGATGCACTTCAAGTAAATTATAGAGGAACATTGACACCTATTTTAATGAAAAATTTAGAAATTAAATTATTCATTTTAGGAATTATAACCTTAATGGTTGCATGTATTGGAGGTTTCTTTTTTATGACCAGAAAATCGACAAAAGATGGCATTAAATTTATAAATCCAGTTACAAAACGAATATTGCGTAAATTTCTTTTTGTTTTAATCGTTGGAGGAATAGTAAGTTTGATTTTTATCAATAATTTTAGTTTTGCTTATGTAGCTCCAGCAACGCTTTTGTTTTACGGCTTAGCTTTGTATACGGTAGAACGTGACACAATTGTAGAAATAAAATATTTGGCAATGTGCGAAATATTTTTAGGGTTATTGGCTTTCTATTTTATTTTCAATGGTTTATTGTTTTGGTTTATCGGTTTCGGGCTTTTACATCTAATTTTTGGGATTTGGATGGTACGAAAATATGATTACAAAGCTTAAATTTGCAACATGGATTTTAATCTTAATAAATTAAACAAAGTCTTTGATAATCGTATTCGTGTGGGAATTATGAGTGCTTTGGTCATGAATGAAGAAATTTCTTTTAAGGATTTGAAAGACTTTTTAGATTTGACTGATGGTAACTTGGCTTCGCACTTAAAAAACCTAGAAGAAAACGATTATATTACTGTACACAAAGGATTTATAGGTCGAAAAACGAATACAACTTATTCGATAACAGCACTTGGAAAACAAGCTTTTCAGGAGCATTTGAACTATCTTGAAAAATTAATAAAGAATATAAAATAATTTTTTTTGCATTTAAACTTTGAAAAACAAAGTACTTTTTAAAATAAATAATAAAATTCAAACTTATGGAAAACAATGATTTAGAAAATGAATATCAACCTGAAAATGAATCAGTTTATTCACAAAACAAAACAATGATAAAAGGATTTTTGGTATGCCTTTTAGTTTTAGGACTTTTAATTCCGATTCCGTTCATTTTAAATTTAATTGAAGAACGACAAGGAAACAAGGAAAAAGTAATTACCGAAATTTCAGATAAATGGAGTGGGAAACAGACGATTTATGGTCCTTTTATCGAGGTTACTTACATGGAAAATGTAAATGATGGACAAGGAAAAATTGTGAAGCAACAAGTGAAAAAGTATATTTCTGCTAATGATTTAAATATCAATGGAACGATTGATACGCAGTTAAAAAGTCGTAGTATTTATGAAGCAGTAGTTTACAATTCTAAGCTAAATATCAATTCGAAATTTAAAAATTATTCGGATATGCTTGCAGAAATGGAAGTAAACGCAGAAAATATAGTTTCGACTAAAATTGTTTTTGGTATTTCCGATTCTAAAGGATATGAGAACAAAGTAATTGTACAATCTAACGACAAAAATTATCCGCTGAATATGGATAATTCGACTAGTACAATTACTATTCAACCAGAAGTTAGAGTAGAAAATGGAGAATATCAGGAACAAGCGAGTGCCACTAAAAAAGTGATGCCTGTGCAAATGATGTCTCAAAAAATAGATCCTTCTACATTCGATTTTAATCAAGTTTCAATCAATTTGGTGATGAAAGGTTCGCAAATGTTGAATATCATTCCATCGGCGATTAATACAAAAGTTGATTTGACTACAAATTGGAAAGATTTGAAATATGATGGGAATTTTTTACCTAATTCTGATCCCGAAACAAAGAATGGAAAAACCAATGTAAAATGGTCTATTTATCAACAAAATCCTTTGCAAGGACAGATTTGGCAAGACGCTTCTAACTTTTCTGATTATAGTTTTGGCGTTAATTTCTTACAGATGAACGATCATTATGACAAAACATATCGTTCGACAAAATATGCGATTCTGTTCATTGGATTAACATTTGTGGCATTTTTCTTTATCGAAAGTCGAAATAATTTTAATATTCACTTGGTACAATATGCGTTAGTTGGATTTGCAATCTGTGTCAATTTTGTGTTATTGTTATCGTTGTCAGAATATTTAGGATTTGATATTGCTTACTTTATTTCATCTGGTGCAACTATTTTATTGATTACATTTTTCGTCAATTCTTTCCTAAAATCCTTTGGATTAACATTCAAAATTACATTAATGTTAATTTTATTATACACATTTATTTACAGTGTTTTACAACTCAAAGAACACGCGTTATTAGTAGGAAGTATAGGGTTATTTATTATTGTTGCAATCTTAATGTACTATTCAAAAAACATCGAATGGAACAGAACAAAATAACATTTGCACACTTATTTTTTGGGATTTTTGTCATCGGTCTTGTACTGATGGCAATTTCCTTTACGGAGTTAATTGGTAAAAATGAAAAACTTATTCTTTCAGTGAGTATTTATTTAATTGCTATTTCAGTTATTTTACTTGGAATATTTACTTTTTTGAAAATTAGTAATTTAGAAGATGTTCTTAGAAAATCAGGATTGAAAAATACAGAAGAATTATTTGCTTATACAAATTTATTTTGGTGTATAATGTTGATTACAACTAATCTAGATAACTATATAATGCATGATTTTAGAGAATTTGAGTTTTCAGAAATCACAAATATGATTGTATTTGTCGGGATTTTTTTAGTGAATATAATAGTTGGAATTTTATGTTTCCAAATTGATTTTTCTGTACCAATTATTTACTTCAAATCAAACCTAGGTTTCTTAGATTTTGTTTGGATAATTATAATTACAACATTTATTATTGTATTTGGAATAGTTTTATTTCTGTTAATAAAAGAATATTTTCCTCTTACTGCAATAAGTTTTACTTTTTTTAATTTAATCTTAATCAATGTTTTATCTGGTAAATTAAAATACACAACATGGATAGCTTCTTATTAATCATGATAATTAATTATTTTATAAGTTCTTATTTTGATTGGATATGTAATTTTTAGGCAAATTAAACAATATTCTCATTTAAAATATGCAAAATATTTTGCTATAATTTATTCATTATTTTTAATAGATTTTATTTTATCTGTTGTTTTAATACTATTTTTTAGTTTGATTATAATACTTTTCGCCGTTTTCGCATATCCTTCAATATCAATTTGTTTTATGATGTTTAATATTTATCTCATAAATATTATCGCAAAAATTTTAAAATTAAGAGCTTAATAATTTTCTATTATGAATGTTTACTTCGGAATTATCATCTTATTTATTTTAGTAACGAGCATTATATTTTTGATTATTATAGGTTACATTATTTACGGTGTTGTAAAAAAATATTTTAATAAGAAAACAGCTAATTATTCTATTATTTTTTATGTTTTAGCGATTGTTTATATTTCAATCAACCTATTTTATGAATGATTTGATTTATTCTACTATGAAATTAGTTATCCAGATCGTCACAAAGGAAAAAAAACTGTTTGGAATTATGAGAATAAGCATTCTTATAATAGACAATATTTTCAGCCCAATGGAGAAGATTCTGCGCCAACGAACCGAATTATCTCTTTAGATAAAATTTCAAATGAGTTGAGATTTGATGATATAGATGATTAAAACATTCATAATATATAAAGTTTAAATTTTGATAAATATAAAAATTGTTATTCAAATCTGTCGAATTTATAAATTGGCTGTGTGATTATCGAATAATTCTACTAAGTTTAAGGCTTCAAAATGCAATTGTAGTAATTTGCGAACCGTTTTTTAAAACAGATAGAATTATTAAATATATGAAAAGTAAAAAGTTAACCAATGTATTAACGCTTGGATTTGCGTTGTTTGCGATGTTTTTTGGCGCAGGAAATCTTCTTTTACCTCCTTTGATTGGATTAGAAGTGGGCTCAAATTATTTCGTTGCGATGATTGCATTTGGATTAACTGGTATTTTATTGCCATTTACGGGGATTTTATCTGTTGTTTTTTCGGGTGATAATTTTAATGATTTAGGACATCGTGTGAACAAGCATTTGGCGGCTATTTTAGGTACAATTATTATGATTTGTATCGGACCTTTAATTGCGATTCCACGTACTGCAGCAACAACATTCGAAGTGGGATTAAAACCATTTTTTCCATCATTAGATCCGATGTGGGGCTCATTATTATTTTTTACAGTAACACTTATTTTAGCGATTCGTCCTTCTAAAGTTGTCGATGTTATTGGAAATTATTTGACTCCGGTATTATTGATTTTATTAACCTTACTAATTGGAATTGGAATTATATACCCAACTGCAGACTTTTTACCTTCAGACTTAACAATGATGCAATCTTTTTCGAAAGGTTTTATAGAAGGTTATCAAACATTAGATGTATTGGCATCTGTTATTTTTGCTGGAATTATCATTGCTGCAGCGCGAGATAAAGGATATACAGATACAAAAAGTAAATCACAAATTGTAATCGTTTCAGGTTTATTGTCTACGACGTGTTTATTGTTTGTTTATGGTGGATTGATTTATTTGGGCGCAACTTCTGGGATTACAACTCCAGAAATTTCTCGTGCCGAATTATTAATCGAAATTTCTCGAAATACATTAGGACAATATGGAGTAATTGCAATTGCGTTATGTATGGCATTTGCTTGTCTTACCACAGCAATCGCATTAACATCTGCGGTAGGTACATTTTTCGGACGTTTAACAAACGGAAAAGTAAGTTATACAGTTTTAGTGGTTTTATGTACAGTGATTTCGTTTGGTTTATCGATAAAAGGAGTAGACGAAATTATCAATTTTGCATATCCGCCTTTGGCTTTCGTTTATCCAATTACAATCACGTTAGTTATTTATATTGTGTTGTTTGGGAAAACGATTAAAAGTAAAACGCCTTATATTTTTGCATTAATAGCGTCTACAATTATTGCTATTTTTGGTTTATTAAAATTGTTAGGAAAGTTAGATGAATCGACAATAGAAAATCTGAATAAAATTCCATTTTTCGAATACGATTTAGGTTGGATTGCACCTTCGATTATCGGTTTTGTAATAGGTTTATTAGTTGATAGATTAAGAAAATAAAAAATCCTCGGAAAATTATTCCGAGGATTTTAACCAATCAAAACTACTATAAAAACACTAATTGAATAATGATAATGTCTATCTTTTATTCTTTTACAAATTTCTTAAAGTTTTGACTTTAAATCTATTATTCTTAAATGATTTCTTTTATGTCTAGATAGAATTAATTTATAACTATTTATTTATGATGGTTATAGAGAATTTCAATCAGATGATTTAAGATAAGTTTATGAATTTTTCGTATTTTGAAAAATCAAATAAATAATCTAAAAAAATGATCGAAAATTGTTCGCGTTGTAACGAAACAATGGAGTGTAAGGTAGATGATATTTCGAATTGTGCTTGTACTACAATTGTTATAAAAGATGAAGTAAAAGAGTTTTTGAAGAAAACGCATTACAAATGTTTGTGTAATTCTTGTATAGAAAAACTGAATTATTTTGTAGAATTAGATCAAGAATATCCACATCCAACAATGCCTTCGGAGTTTGTTCCTCATATACATTATTATATCGAAAACGGGTATTGGGTTTTTACAGAATTTTTCCATTATCAGAAAGGAAAATGTTGCCAAAATGGTTGCAGACATTGTGCTTATGGTTATAAGAAATAAAAAATGGTTCAACTTGCATTGAACCACTAACCAACCTAAAAATACTATAAAAAAACTCTATTTGATTAAGGATATTCTTCTTCAGAAAATCAACTTCATTATCCTTAACAACTATGAATAAATTATTTATAGTACAAAGGTAGGTAGATTTCTTAATTTGATAAATAAATTTACATTTATTTTTTTATACTCAAATAGATAGGATTTATATTAATGTTAAGAAAATATTAAATTTACCTATTTATGAATATTTGCTAAAAAATCAATACTATATTTCCGAATGTTGTAATTCTAAGAAAAATATTGCATTATTTTTTTTGAAATTTTTTCAGCAGTTGTTTTATCTCCAGTTTCTTCCAAAGTTGTTACATAATCGTCTAAGAAACTTTTGATTTCTTGTTGATTAGAACCTTCAAAATTAGCTAAATAATCTTCGAAATCGATATTACCTAAAACACGATCAAAGTAAGTTTTGGCTTCATCATATTTTTTTAAACTCACCAATAAAGGCGCAATACTATGACTAATATAGAACTCGTTTACAGCAGCTTGTTCAGTATTTTCTTCTTTTTTGAAATGTGCAGAATTTAAGTAACTATTATAAGCTTCCACAGCTTTTTCATTTTCACCTAAAACCTCATAACAACGTGCTTTAAAGAATTTAATTTCGTAAAATTCGTCTTCATTCAGTTTATTGAAAAATGTAATACTTTCTTTGGGATTTGAATAAAATTTTCGGTATCCAATAATAAAATCTTCTACAAATTCTGTATCCGTTTGTTCAATAGCGAAATTCAATAAGCTTTGAGATTGTTCTTCTGTTAATTGTCCAATAAAAGCTTCCCAATAATTCACCAAAGTATTGAAATCATACGCCAAATCTTCCACAAAAATTTGTGCAGCAATTCGTAGAAATTTATCACCCAATTGATCGATTATTTCATGGTCTTCATCAGAAAAATCAGTTGAATTATACAATAGATTTTCGATAATTTCTGACGCCTTATCTTCTGAATAATCATTATTTAATTGTTTCAAAGCATTGCTAACATTGAATTCCATTTGTGTAAATTTTAAATTAAAAATCAACACAAAGGTAACTGATTTACTGCAAAAAAAACTTGATAATTTCAAAAGTTAATCGTCAATTCTAATGAGAATTTAATGAATAGTTTTTTTGAGAAAGTAGAATTTTAGTTATCTTGTGGTAGTTTTTATTAGTTTATTTAAAATAAACGTTTTATGTTACGAATCTATTCGATAGTACTAATTATATGTGGTTTTTGTTTTACAAAAGCTCAAAATTTGAATGTTGGCGCTCAGTTTCCGATTAATAAAATTGAAAATATCAATCAATCTTCAAACTTTAAAATTATTGTATTTACGCCAAGTTTATACAAAACGAATCCGTATGCGAGCATGATGACAACTTCGCTGAATTATTATTTTGTGAAGAATTTGGCATTTTCGTCTCAAAATCCACCAAAAATTGATGTGATTTATATTGTAAATGAAGATAATAAATGGAGTAAAGAACCGCAGCAAACGTTTGCTTTTAATGAAACGACTAATCAAAATAAGTTGGATGGAACGAAGGTAATTTATGATGAAGTTGGAAAAATTTACAATGCAATAGGGTTGAAACCTTTTAAGCAAAATTCAATTTCGAGTATAATTCCAACGTCAAATTCTAACAATGTTTTAGTAGAAAGTTCGATTCTTTTTCTAGTGGATCAAAACAATAAAATTTTGATGCGAGATAATGATTATCGTGCGCAAGGCGAACATCTGAAACCTTTGGAAAGATTGATTAAAAGAACGTCTAAAATCGATAACATAGAAGTAAATATCACAGAAAATAAAACCTTGAAGGTTGGTGATAAAGCACCAGATTTTATTTTGAATGGACCGAATTATAAGACTAATTCGACAGATAAATTTTTGAATGATAAATCGACTTTTAAAGTTTTAACGTTTTATCCTGCGGCGTTTAGTGGACAAATTTTGCCTGATTTTACGTCAATTGATACGAAAGCAGCAATGACTTGTGCTGCTCAAATTCAATTAATCGATCATAATCCATTGTTACAAAATGTAAAAAATTACGCAGTTTCTAGTTCTACAAATCCGTTGTTAGAATTATGGAAATCAGCTTTGCGAACAAATAATATTACGTATTTGAATGATGAGAATTATGCAATTTCGTTGATGTATAATTCTTATAATCGTTTAGGTTACAATAATAGAGCAACTTATGTGATTGATAAAAATGGAATTATTGTGTATGCAAATCCAGATTTGACGTTTGAAGATGAAGCAAAATTTCCAACTATTTTAGAAAAAATCATTCTGAATAGTAAATAAATTATGAATCAAATTGTGTAATATCTTCAAATTTAGCCTCAATCAAATTTCTTAAATCTTCGGGGTTTAGAATAATTTGTAAACCTCTTTTTCCTGCACTAATACAAATCTGATCTTGCAAAACAGCCAGTTCTTCTATGTAAGTAGGAAATTGCTTTTTCATTCCGATAGGTGAGCAACCACCACGAATATAACCTGTAACATTCAGCAAATCTTTCAAAGGAAGCATTTCGCAGTTTTTATTACCAGAAATTTTCGCAAATTTTTTCATATCAAGATGTGTGTTTGCAGGAATTACGGCAACTAAAAATGGTTCTATATTTCCTTTCAAAACCAAAGTTTTATAAATTCCTTCCGGATTTACGTTCAATGAATTTGCAACATGCAAAGCATCAATATGTTCTTCATCAACTTCATATTCGCGCAATTCGTACGAAATATTGTGTGTGTCTAAAATTCGTACTACATTTGTTTTAGCAGTTTTATTGCTCATTCTATAATAATTTACACAAAGTTATTACGAAAAACTTTTATAAAGGTTTTTCTATAGAATTATTGTCTAAGATAATTTTTTGAACGAAAATTTCTATTCTCAAAACTATTCTTACCTTTGCATTATAAATGAAGTTTTTGCAACACATATTACGTTTACCGTTTTTTAGCACTTATTATCGTACAATATTTGCTCGGGTAGACTATGTGTATACTTCGTATTAATTTTGTACGTCAAAAATTTAATCATAATCTACAAGCCCGAGCAGTTTTGCTCGGGCTTTTTTTATTTAAAAAAAATCATGGAAAATTTAAAAAGTTTAAAGGAAAATGTAGCTATTTTTTTACCAGAAAATGGATTGGAAGAAAAATTAAAATTAGCTGAAAAAGAAAATCGACCATTACGAATCAAATTAGGTTTTGATCCTACCGCACCAGATTTACATCTTGGTCACGCCGTTGTATTGAAGAAATTGAAAGAATTTCAAGATTTGGGACATCAAATAGTTATTTTGGTTGGGAGTTTTACAGCTCAGATTGGAGATCCAACAGGAAAAAATAAAAGTCGTCAACCGCTGAATGCAGAACAAGTTCAGAACAATGCGGAAACCTACATTAATCAATTGTCAAAAATTATTGATGTGAATAAGGCTGAAATTGTGTTTAATTCAGACTGGTTAGATCATTTACCTTTTTCGGATATTATTCAGTTGTTGTCAAAAGTTACGGTTGCACAACTGATGCATCGAAATGATTTTAATAAACGCTTCACCGAAAATACGCCGATTGCAATGCATGAGTTGGTTTACCCGATTTTACAAGCATACGATTCTGTTCAGATAAGTGCTGATATCGAAATGGGAGGAACGGATCAATTATTTAATTGTACAATGGGACGACAATTGCAAGAAACCAATGGAGAAGCTGCTCAGATTGTAATGTGTATGCCACTTTTGAGAGGAACCGATGGAAAAGAAAAGATGAGTAAATCGTTGAATAATATTATTGGTTTGACGGATGAACCAAATGAAATGTTTGGGAAAACAATGTCTATTCCAGATGATTTATTAGAAGAATATATTGCGTTAGCAACGGATTTTTCTATTGAAGAAAAAATGAATTTGAATGAGCGATTAAAAACAGATAATCCAATGTTAATTAAGAAATTAGTTGCAAAAAATATTATTATTCAATACCATTCTGTAAATGAAGCTGAACAAGCAGAAGAATTTTTTAACAATCAATTTCAGAAAAGAAATGATGAAAATAGAGTTTTCGAAGTTGTTAAAATTAGTTCTTTAAACTTTGAGAATGATAATATTACATTGTTAGATGTTTGTCATCAATTAAAGAAAGATTTATCGAGAAATGCAATCAGACGTTTGATAGAAAGCGGTGCAGTACAAATTAATGGAGAGAAAAAAATGGATGCTTTTGATGATTTTGAATTAAAAACCGAAACTAAAATTAAAATAGGAAAACGAGATTTCTTCGAGTTGAAGTAATAGTGAAAAGATGATTTACTATTTAGTAAATCATCTTTTTTATCTCCTATTTTCTTAATCTTGAAAAATTTGATCAAAATTTTTATATTTCTTTTTTAAGCGTTGTTTCGCTTTTTTGACTGAATCAGCCGAAATTCCTAAGATTTGCGAAATTTCTAAATTGTTCAAGCCTAATTTTAACAAATAAATAGTTCTCAAATTAGATTCGGTTAAAGATGGAAAATTTTGAGAAAGATATTTTACAAAATCGTTTTGTTCATGAGCAAAAATATTTTTGAAATTTCCCCAACTTTCGTCTGTCATTAAATGCGAATCTAAGAGATTAACTAATTCATTATATTGTTTTTCTTTGTTTATGGTACTTGAATTGGAAATAGAATTGATTTCATTTTTTAATGTAACTATTTGTTTATTCTTTTCAGACAAATAAGTTTTATAAGATTCTAAAGTTTGAGCGGTTTTATTTAATTTATTTTCAGACTTAAGTTTTTCATTTTGAATAGATAATATTTTATTATCGTATGTGGAATTTTGTATTTTTATTTTTCTACGATAAGAAATTATTACCACTAAAATGATGATGATTAATAGAAAAGAAATAAGAAATAATGCATTTTTTAGGATGGTTGTTTTCTCTTGTTCTGCTTTTTCTGCTTCAAATTTAAAGTTGAAATTATCTTGTTGAATTTTCCAATTAATTTCATTAATCACATTTTGACCATCTGTTTTTTGCAACTCTAATTCCAATTCATCCAATTTTCTTCGGCTAATTAACTCCTCATTGATATTATTGTTTTTTACAGCAATTTCTAATAAGATTTTATAAATGTCATATTCAAAACTGTTCAAATAAATTTTCTGAGAAGCATATTCTTTTGCTTCATTCAAAATTATTTTAGCATCATCAATTCGATTTAATTCCAAGTACAATTTTCCCAATTGAATATTAGCATACATTAAATTTCGAGCGTTTTTTAATTTTTTAGAAATTTCAATATCTTTTTTCAAATTATCAATCGCTAAATCGTACTGTTTGTTGAGAATATTTATAGAGGCAATATCACCTAAAGCTTTTGCATATCGAATTTCGTCCTTATTTTGAATTGCATATTCTTTTGTTAATTCGAAGTAATTATTTGCTTTATTAATATTATTTTTATTCATAAAAACATGACCAATCGCATTCAGAATTGTACCATATTCATTATCATTTTTCTCCGTATATTTTAATGCCAACAAAAGATATTTCTCACTTTTATCATACTCTTTAACGTTCATAAAGTAAAATGCGTTTTTTTTGTAAACATCACTTTTAGACAAAATTTTCTCATCTTCTGTCAAGTCGATAAGTTTCGAAGCTTCCATAAAATATGGATAAGCATTTTGATATTGACTGAAATTATAAAAATAGAATCCGAATTGTGTATTCACCCAAATCTGAATGTTCGAATCTAATTTTTTAGCCTTTTTTAATGCGGAATTATATAATGATTCGCTTTTTACATTTAACTTATCATAGTTTTGAGCATAAATATTTGCTAATAATACTTGATAAATAATTTGATTTTTTTGTTTAAAATTAGAAGTCGATTGACGATTAATTTCATTAAAATTAAGTTGCAATTGTAACGAATCTTCAACATCTCTATTTTGAAATATGATTTTTTCTAATGCAATTTGATCATCATATACAGTATGAAATGATTCAAATGATGAGAATAAAAGTATTAGGTTTAGTAAAAAAGTAAAAAATATAGAGGACTTGAGCATATTTTTTTTCAAATATAATTTTAATATTTAGTTTATTTTAGATAATCTTAAAATATTTTATCCTTTTTTTGTAAAGGATAAATAATTGAAAATGAATTAAATGTAATTTGTCCCCTCAATTGTCCCCCCTGAAAATATAATTTTTTTTGATTTATAATCTATTTTTGAATTATGTATTTCGAAAGATTACTAATCTATCATCAAACTATTAATTAAAAACTAAACGCTCTCAACTACTTAAACCTATTTATAAATCCAATTATCAAATTTATCTCCTCTATAATGTATATTATGGGGGAATTTTTTTTAAATTTTTTCTTTGTAATTTAGTTTCATATTTTAATTAGAAAAGAACGGATGAGAAAAATAAATTACTCGGTGTTGGATTTGGCTTATGTAAGAGAAGGAGATACATTAAATCAAACGTTCAAAAACACGTTAGATAACGCAAAATTTGTCGACGAAATAGGGTATAGTCGTTATTGGCTATCCGAACATCATAATATGCAAAATGTTGCGAGTGCGGCAACTTCTTTATTAATAGGTTATGTAGCAAATGGAACTTCAAGAATTAAAGTTGGTTCGGGAGGAATCATGTTACCTAATCATACTGCTTTATCAGTTGCAGAACAGTTTGGAACATTAGATGGACTTTATCCAAATCGTATTGATTTAGGTTTAGGTCGTGCGCCAGGAACAGATCAATTAACGGCTTCAATTTTACGTCGTGGTGATAATTTTATGAATTACGATTTTGAAGCTGAAATCAAAAATCTACAAAACTATTTTAGTTTAGATAATAAAGAAAGTAAAGTGCGTGCGATTCCTGGAGAAGGAGCAAATGTGCCGATTTATATTTTGGGATCAAGTACAGATTCGGCTTTTTTGGCGGCTAAATTAGGTTTACCTTATGCATTTGCGGGGCATTTTGCGCCACAACAATTTTATAATGCGGTAGAGATTTATCGTTCTCAATTTCAACCTTCAGAATTTTTGCAAGAACCTTATACGATTGCTTGTGTCAATGTAATTGCGGCGAATACAGACGAAGAAGCGCATTATTTATCGATGTCGATGTACCAAGGATTTTTGAATATTATTACCGATAAACGCCAACCAATTGTTCCACCCGAAAAAACACAATTAGAATTGGCTTCGCCTGAGCAAAAATATATGCTAAAAGGAATGACAGCTTTGTCTTTTATTGGAAGTAAAGGTGCTTTGGCGCAGAGTTTAGATGAATTTATTTTTGAATCTAAAATTGATGAAATTATGGTTTCTACGAATGTTTTTGATCAAAAAGCAAAACGAAAATCGTATCAAATTGTAAGTGAATTATTTCGTTAAATGAAATCAAAGAAATCAATCTCAAAGTTCAAGTATTATTCAATGTTTGTTGATCAATTCAAAGATCAATTGACGATTGTTTTGATGCTAAATCTTGTTTTATTTTTTATTGCAAACCATTGGAGTTATCTTGTTCCTGAAGAATTTTTGTTTGTAAGTCACAAAGATATTTTTGGCTTATTTAGAGAACAATTTGTGCTGAATGAATTTTTTGAGGTATTGGCTTATACTTTTTTGGGCGCTTTATTTATCCATTTCGGAACATATAAAATGAATAAAATCTGGATTTTTAGGCTTAATGCGTTGCTTTTAGTAATTGTTTCCACTTATTTTTGGACAATTCCTTTGCTGCAAAGTGCTGAGATTGTTTTACAAAAAGGTCATCCTTATTTTATTGCGGCGATTATTGGTCAAATTCTTTTGTATTTGATTGTCGGAAACGAATTTTTAGGTTCAATCAAAAATAAAAGAAAACAACCCAAAATCAATCATTCTTAGTTATATTTGCCAAAACTTAATTTTTACAAAAATCAAACTATGTACTCATTTGATAAATTTCACGAATTAATTGCCGAAACAATCGATAAAAATCCATTTTCTAAAAATCCAGAAGAATTATACGAACCGATGGATTATATTTTGAATATTGGTGGTAAAAGAATTCGTCCAATTTTGACTTTATTGGGAACTGATTTGTTTGATGGTGAAGTTGAAAAAGCGTTGAAACCTTCGTTAGCGATTGAGTTTTTTCATAATTTTTCGTTGATGCACGACGATATTATGGACAATGCTTCATTAAGAAGAAGTAAACCAACAGTTCACGAAAAATTTGGATTAAATACAGCGATTCTTTCTGGTGATGCGATGTTGGTAAAAGCATATCAATATTTAGAAGATTTAGAACCAGAATTATTTAAACGTTCGACAAGATTATTTTCTAAAACTGCTTTAGAAGTTTGTGAAGGACAGCAATTGGATGTGAATTATGAAACAAAATTGAATGTTTCATACGAAGATTACATCAAAATGATTTCTCTAAAAACGAGTGTTTTACTTGGTTGTGCTTTGAAATTAGGCGCAATGATTGGAAATGCTTCGGAGGAGGATTCAGATAAATTGTACCAATATGGTTTGAATTTAGGAATCGCGTATCAATTGAAAGATGATTATTTGGATGTTTTTGGTAGCCTTGAACATTTAGGTAAAAAACACGCTGGAGATATTTTCGAGAATAAGAAAACGATTCTTTACATTTCTGCTTTAGAAGCGGCAAACGAAGAAGAAAAAGAGGAATTATTATATTGGTATAGCTCAAATACAGATAATATCGATAAGGTATATGCGGTAGAAAAATTATTCAGAAAACTGAATGTTAACCGTAAACTTTCAACGTTAATTAGAGAATATACGAATAAAGCGCACAGCTATTTGGATCAAATTGATGTTCCAGAAGAACGTAAATCTTATTTGAGAGAGTTAAGCGAAGTTTTAATTGATCGACAAGGATAAAAAATGCAATTTCGAACGACTTTTCAAATTCAATCTTCTGATTTTAAACTCAATCATCAACACAAAATATTGACGATAGGCTCTTGTTTTTCAGATGAAATTGGAAAGCGTTTGACCGATTTAAAGTTTGACGGATTAATTAATCCATTTGGAGTGATTTTTAATTCACATTCCATTCAAAATTTAATAGAAAGAAGCATTCATAAAAAATATTTTACAATAACTGATGTACATCAAAACGGAGAAGAATTTTTCTGTTTCGATGTACATTCGTCGTTTAATGCGTTGACGAAAGAAGCTGTTTTAGAGGAATTAAATTCAACAATCAATCAGGTTCATGATTACATTCATTCTTGTGATGTGTTGATGATTACATTGGGAACATCGTGGATTTATGAATGGAAAACTTCAAATCAAATTGTCGCGAATTGTCATAAAGTTGAGGCAAAACAATTTGAAAAAAGATTATTAACAACAGAAGATAATCTAAAATCGTTGGAATTGATTGTTTCAGATTTGAAGAAAATTAATCCAACTATTCGCATCATTACAACAGTTAGTCCTGTTCGTCATACAAAAGATGGAATGATCGAAAATAATGTAAGTAAAGCTAGATTGTTGGATGCTTTATATCAATTAAGTCTTCAAAATAATCAAGTTGAATATTTCCCGTCATATGAATTAGTTTTGGATGATTTGAGAGATTATCGTTTTTTCAAAGAAGATTTGATTCATCCATCGAAACAAGCCGTTGATTACATTTGGGAAAAGTTTTCAGAAACGTATTTCGAACAATCAACGCAAACAATTATTCAAAAAATAAACAAAGTTATTTCAGCGATTAATCATCGCCCTTTTAATGAAGAATCAGAAAATCATCAACAATTTTTAGTAAAAACGATTGCATTGATGAATGAATTAGAAAAAGGAAATCAACTTGATTTTTTAGCTGAAAAAGAACTTTTGAAATCAAAAATAAAACATGTTAATTGATACACATACACATCTATATTCGGAGCAATTTGAGAATGATATAGATGAAGTAATTGCGCGAGCAAAGCAAAATGGAGTAGAGCGATTTTATTTGCCTGCAATTGATAAAAGTTACACGGACAAAATGTTGGCGTTAGAAACTGCACACCAAGATTCGATGTTTGCGATGATGGGTTTGCATCCGTGTTCGGTTCATCCAGATACAATAGAAGACGAATTGACTCATGTGCGCGAATGGATTGATAAACGACCATTTAAAGCAATTGGCGAAATCGGAATTGATTTGTATTGGGAAAAAGAATTTTTACAAACGCAACAAGATGCTTTCAAAATGCAAATTGAATGGGCAAAAGAAAAGAATTTACCAATTGTCATTCATTGTCGAGATGCTTTCAACGAAGTTTTTGAAGTGTTAGAAGAAGTAAAAGATGAAAAATTATTCGGAATTTTTCATTGTTTTTCAGGAACAAAAGAAGATGCACAACGCGCAATTGATTTCAATCTGAAATTAGGAATTGGTGGAGTTGTAACCTTCAAAAATGGTAAAATAGATCAATTTTTAGGTGATTTTGATATCAAACATATCGTTCTCGAAACAGATTCACCTTATTTAGCTCCAGTTCCGTTTCGCGGAAAACGAAATGAAAGTAGTTATTTGACACATGTTTGCGATAAGTTGGTTGATATTTACCATCAAACACCAGCTGAAATTGCAGCAATTACAACAAAAAATGCGTTTGACATTTTCGAACGTTAGGATAAATCAGAATAGAAAAATTATATTTGCAAAAGAAAACCTTTGACAAGATGAAATACAAAAGAATATTACTTAAATTGAGTGGTGAAGCATTAATGGGAGATTTACAATATGGTATCGATCCAAATATGCTGAAACAATATGCGCAACAAATTAGAGAAGTTGCAGAACTTGGTTGCGAAGTGGCAATCGTAATCGGAGGTGGTAATATTTTTAGAGGTGTACAAGGTGTTGCTTCTGGTATGGATCGTGTACAAGGAGATTATATGGGAATGTTAGCAACTGTGATTAACAGTATGGCATTGCAAGGAGCTTTGGAAGATGCTGGCGTTAATACGCGTTTACAAACGGCTATCCGTATGGAGCAAATCGCAGAACCATTTATCAAAAGAAGAGCAACACGTCATTTAGAAAAAGGTCGTGTCGTAATTTTTGGTGCAGGAACAGGAAATCCATATTTTACAACAGATACAGCAGCGGTTTTGAGAGCAATTGAAACACAAGCTGATGTTATTTTGAAAGGAACTCGTGTTGATGGAATCTATACTGCAGATCCAGAAAAAGATCCAACAGCAGAGAAATTCGAAACAATTTCTTATCAAGAAGTTTACGATAAAAACTTAAAAGTAATGGATATGACAGCTTTTACTTTGAGTGAGGAAAATAATTTACCTATTATTGTATTTGATATGAATACAGATGGTAACTTGAAAAAATTAATTTTAGGAGATAACGTAGGTACTCTAGTAACAAATAAATAAATCCCGAAATGGAAGAATTAGATATTATTTTAGAAACGGCTAAGGAGCAAATGCAGGGAACTGTAAGTCACTTAGAGGTTGCATTCGACAAATTAAGAGCAGGTAAAGCTACTCCTGCAATGTTAAGTTCAGTTCGTGTTGATTACTACGGAAGTTTATCTCCGTTAACTCAAATTGCAAATGTAAATACACCAGATGCAATGACATTGAGCATTCAACCATACGAGAGAAATTTAATTCACGAAATCGAAAAAGCAATCATCAATGCTAATTTAGGTTTTGCACCTTCTAACAATGGAGATACAATTATTATCAGTATTCCTCCAGTAACAGAAGAACGTCGTAAAGAGTTAGTGAAAATGGCCAAATCGGACATGGAAACTGCTAAAATTTCACTTCGTAATGCACGCCAAGATGCCAATAAAGCATTGAAAGCTGTAAAAGAAGCTTCTGAAGACATGGTAAAAGATTACGAAACACGTGTACAAGGATTAACAGACAAGTTTTCTAAGAAATTAGAAGAAGCTTTAACGAAAAAAGAAGCTGAAATCATGAAAGTTTAATCTTTCTTGAAAAAAAAATATTTTAAGGCAGCGTTTCGCTGCTTTTTTTATTTATTTGCATAATCAATTTCAAACGATGAAGAATTATATATTCCTGCTAAATTTCTGTATCTCAATTGCCACATTTGCTCAAATTAAAGTAAGAGTATTCGATGCTCAAGACGAATTTCGTTTAACAGGTGCCAATGTTTACAGCGATACCAAACAATTCCTTGGTCAAACCGACGAATTAGGAGAATTGAATATCAATGATTCTGTTCATTTTATTGATGTAATCAAGAATGGATATTTCTCGGAAAGTATTCAGACTGATGGTAAAAAGTTGGTCGAAATTATGATGAAACCTTCTTTCATTAGTTTGGATGAGGTTAGTTTTACGACAAATGATTCTGTTGGTCGTAATTTGATTATCAAAGCAATTCGCAATCAATCCAAAAATACAATCAGAAATGGCGGAAATATTTTCCTAAAATCATACACAAAATTTTGGAGTACAGTAAATAACGATTCGATTCCGTTTATCATTCAACCTCAAAATCACAAAGATTCTGTCAATAATCAATGGAAAAAATTGTTAGACAATAGTCATTTATTTTTAGGAGAACGTGCAATGGATCATAAAGTTTCGAAGCGTTTTGGACTAAAAAATATTGTACAATCTTCTCGTATTTCTGGAATGCGTTCGCCTTTGTACGAATATTTAGCGATGCAACCAATTGCGTTCAATTTTGATCAAGATAAAATCAATTTTTTCTTCAAAGGAATTATCAATCCAGTAAGTCGCGAAGGTCTTTCGCATTACCGTTATGGTTTCAAAGAAGATATTTTTATTGATGGACGAAAAACGGCTGTTATTAGCTTTTTTCCATCGATTAAAACGGACAAAAGACAAATTAAAGGAACACTTTGGATTGATGATAGAACATATGCATTAATTAAAATTGAAGCAGAAAATACAATTTCAAATTATGTTGCAGAATTAGAAGCAGATTGGAAATTGAATAATGGAACTTGGATTCCAAATCAACAAAAATATCGCATGGAAGCTGGTAATTTCAAGATTACTGAGAAATTAGCCGACGATGATTTTATTGATAAAAAAGAAAAAATTTGGATTAATCTCGAAACTACTTTCAAGGATATTCAGAATCCAGCTCATTTCAAACGCAACGAATTTTTAGGTTACGAAGACGAAATTTCTTTTCAAAATATGAATGAAAAGAAATGGGACAATGTGATGGAAGATTATCGCGATTCATCATTATCGAACAAAGAGCGAAATACATACACGACAATCGATAGTATTGGCGATAAATATAAGTTAGAACGTCAAATGAAATTGACGCGAATCATCAATTCTGGTGGAAAATTATCGTTAGGAAAAGTTGATTTAGACTTGACGAAAATTTTAGCTTTCAATGATTACGAGGGTTTCAGACTTGGTGCTGCGTTTAATACAAATGAAAATTGGAGCGATAAATATTCATTGAATGCTTATTCAGCTTATGGTTTCAAAGATGAAACATTTAAGTTTGGATTTGGTGGAGATTATTATGTAAACAAACCTTATTCGGGTCGAATTTTTGCAAAATACTCGCAAGATGTTTCGGCTTCTGGGAAAACGCCAATTTTATTACAATCGAATTATACACGTCTAATTTCTGGAGCTTTTAGTAATATTTATAATCACGAATATTTTTCGTATAAACATTATTCTTTTGGATATGAGCAAGATATTTTTAAGAATGTAACCTTCAATATTTCGGCAAATTATGAAAAACAACAAGCAGAATTTGATTATTCTTTCCTGAATAATATAGGTTGGTACGATTTGTATAATACGCAATTAGCGATCCGTTTTGCACCAAAAGACAAGTTTATCCGCACGCCTTACGGAAAAGTGACGGTGAATAGCGGGAAATCTGTTTTCTATGCAATGTTGACGAAATATTGGGATATTTTCAATTCTGATTATGATCCACTTCGTTTCAATATTTCTTATTTTGATGTGTTCGATACGCGAGTTGGTAAAACAAATTTCAATGTAAATGCGGGTTGGGTTGAAGGAAAAATGCCGTTGATGAACTTGTTCGAAGGACAAGGAAACGCAAAACGCAATGATTTTGCAAACTTTGGAGTAGGAGGTTTAACAAATTTCGAAACAATGCGTCCTGGAGAATTTTATTCGGATCGATTTGTATCCTTTCAATTGAAACATATTTTTGCTGGCGTTAAAGTCGGAAACAAAATTATTTTCCCACAATTCGTTTACCGTGGAGTTTTAGGTGATATGAAAGATAAAACAGATCATCAAAATTTAGATTTCAAAACATTGAATCATTATTACCACGAAACAGGAGTTGAAGTAAATAATTTAATTTTCAAAACATTTGGATTGGGAGCATTTTACCGTTTAGGTGCTTATTCAGAAGAAAAATTCCAAGATAATTTCTATTTAAAATTAACTGTAAATTTGAATTTTTTGTAGGTATTTAGATTTTGTCATTCTGGACTCGTTTCAGAATCGTATATATTGATTTAAATTTATGAATAAAGAGTTTGAACTTAAAAAATATAGAGATTTAGTACTTGCGACTTTAGATTATTATATTGTTCATCTTGCGTTTAATAATGAAATGAAAGATGAATTTATTCGTTTAAAAATTCAAACAGAGGAGTATTATTCAAAAAGAAAATTAACTATTTTAAAAAACTGGTTTAAAGATTTAACGTCTGATTTTATAGAAGATAGAGATTTTGGTTTTAATAAATATTTAAAGCAAACAACACATTATGAAATTGATATTTTTGAATCATATTTCAAAAGAATTAAAAAATTAGTTGAAAAAGGTTTTATCAAAACAGAGAGTCAATTCCATGAATTAAAAAATTATGTAGATTATTTAGTTCAAGATAATAATTCTGATAAAGATCTTATTCAAAGAATAAATGAAATTCTTTTGCGTTTTGAATCTAGAAAAATAGAATAATTTTACTTCAAAAAATAAACTAAAATCAAAAATCCTTTACATTTTCATTGAAATTGTAAAGGATTTTTAGGTTGGTTGAAAAATATTCGCAAAAATTATGCCTATAATTTTTATAACTTTAAATAATAACTAAATTTGTAAGGATAAATTAAAAAATTATGCAATCGTACGGAATTAAAGCCTTATTAGAAAAAGGCAAGGATTTGTTGCTACAGGAAGTAGTTGTAAATGGATGGGTAAGATCGTTCAGAAGTAATCGTTTCATCGCGTTGAATGACGGTTCTACAATTAATAATATTCAAGTAGTAGTAGATTTCGAAAATTTTGACGAATCAATTATAAAACAAATTTCTACAGCAGCTTCTTTACAAGTAAAAGGAGAAGTGGTAGAAAGTGAAGGAGCTGGTCAAGAGATTGAAATTGTTGCGAAAGAAATCAAAATTTTAGGAACTGCGCCATCTGATGATTTAAAAGGAACAATTTTACAACCAAAACAACACAGTTTAGAGATTTTGCGTGAGCAAGCACATTTACGTTTCAGAACAAATGTTTTTGCTGCAACTATGCGTGTTCGTAACGCGTTAATGTTCGGGATTCACAAGTATTTCAACGAAAATGGATTCGTTTACATCAACACGCCAATTATTACAGGATCTGATGCTGAAGGAGCAGGAGAGATGTTTCATATCACAAACTTGGATATGGAAAACTTACCTAAAAATGAAGAAGGTAAAGTAGATTATACACAAGATTTCTTTGGTAAATCGACTAACTTAACGGTTTCTGGACAGTTAGAAGGAGAAACTGCAGCAATGGGATTAGGAAAAATTTATACATTTGGACCTACTTTCCGCGCAGAAAACTCGAATACTTCTCGTCACTTAGCTGAATTCTGGATGATTGAGCCAGAAGTTGCGTTTTTCCGTTTAGATCAAAATATGGATTTGGCTGAAGATTTCATGAAATCTGTTATCACTTATGCAATGGAAACTTGTAAAGATGATTTGAAATTCTTAGCTGAACGTTTTGACAAAGAACAAAAACAAAAACCAGAAGCTGAACGTTCTGAATTAGGATTAATAGAGCGTTTAGAATATGTTTTAAATAACAAATTCATTCGTTTAACTTATACAGAAGCAATTGATATTTTAAAAGAATCTAAACCAAATAAAAAAGGTAAATTCAAATATCCAATTGAAGGTTGGGGAGCAGATTTACAATCTGAACATGAACGTTATTTAGTTGAAAAACACTTCAAAACACCAGTTATTTTATTTGATTATCCAGCAGAAATCAAAGCATTCTACATGCGTATGAATGACGATGGAAAAACAGTTCGCGCAATGGACGTTTTATTCCCTGGAATCGGAGAAATTATCGGAGGCTCTGAGCGTGAAGAACGTTTAGAAGTTTTAGACGAAAAAATGGAAAAATTCGGAATCGATAAAGAAGAATTATGGTGGTACCGCGACACAAGACGTTTCGGTTCTGTGCCACATTCTGGTTTCGGTTTAGGTTTAGAGCGTTTGGTATTATTCGTTACTGGAATGGGTAACATTCGTGACGTGATTCCTTTCCCTAGAACACCGAATAACGCTGAATTTTAATCAAAATATTTTTACGGATTTATGCTTAAAAATTGTAACTTTAAGCTAAATCCGTTTTTTTATATAAGCCAAAACCCAAAATATGTTAAAGCAGGAATTAAATTTAAAATTACAACAAAAACTATCGCCACAACAAATCCAATTAATGAAGTTGGTTCAACTTCCTACGGTTGCTTTTGAACAACGCGTAAAGGAAGAGTTGGAAGAAAACCCTGCTTTGGATGATCAATCTTCTGAATATGACGAAGATTACGGAGGAGAGCAGGAAGAATGGGATAATCAGAGTGATGACTTTGGCGACGAACAAGTGATTGATACAAGTGATATCAATATTGATGATTATTTGAGCGATGACGACATCCCAAATTATAAAACATATACCAATAATTATAGCGATGATGACGAAGATAAATCTGTTCCTTACGCACAAGGAGAGAGTTTTATCGAGTTTTTGACATCGCAATTATACACGTATCGATTAACTTCGGAACAATTTCAAATTGCTGAATTTATTTTAGGAAATATTGATGATGACGGTTATATGCGTCGTGATATTAAATCGTTGGTTGACGATTTAGCATTCTCGCAAAATATTTACACTTCGCCAGAAGAGGTTGAAAATTTGTTGATTAATTATATTCAACGAATGGATCCAGTTGGAGTAGGTGCGCGTGATTTGCAAGAATGTTTATTGATTCAATTAGAAAATAAAAATCAAACTGAAGCAGTAGAATTAGCCGAAAAATTAATTTCAGAATCGTTTGATGCATTTACGAAAAAGCATTATTCTAAATTGATGGCAAAATATGATGCGGATGATGACGAGTTGCGTGATGCAATTTCGGAGATTGAACGTTTGAATCCAAAACCAGGAAAATCATTTTCGAGTAGTAGTAAAATTGTAGAGCAAATAACGCCAGATTTTACAATTCATATCAACGATGGCGATTTAGAATTGTCGTTAAATGGACGTAATGTACCAGAATTGAAAATTTCGAGTGCGTTTGCAGAAATGTTAGATACATACAAAAAAACCGAAAATAAATCGAATCAACAGAAAGAAGCTGTGATGTTTGTCAAACAAAAGTTAGATTCTGCGAAATGGTTTATTGATGCGGTTCAGCAACGTCGTAATACGCTTTTGTACACGATGGAAGCGATTATGAAATTTCAAAAAGAGTATTTTTTAACAGGAGACGAAACGAAAATCAAACCGATGATTTTGAAAGATATTTCAGACAGAATTGGAATGGATATTTCGACAGTTTCTCGTGTTGCGAATTCAAAATATGTCACAACGCCTTACGGAACATTTTTGATAAAAGATTTGTTCTCAGAATCGTTAACAAATGATGAAGGTGAAGAAGTTTCGACGCGCGAAATCAAACGAATTTTACAAGATGTAATTGCAGATGAAGACAAACGTAAACCTTTGACAGACGAAAAATTAACTGAAATTTTAAAAGAAAAAGGTTATCCAATTGCTCGTCGTACAATTGCAAAATATCGTGAACAACTAAATATTCCGGTTGCACGATTGAGAAAAGAAATCTAAAAATTTTTAGACATATTATCAAACAAAAAAAGAGCTTTTTATAAAGCTCTTTTTTTGTTTTTACCCCAAGTTGTCATCCATTCAAAATAATCTTCTTTGTATGAATTATCATTCAATTGCGTAATAATTTTTTGTTGTTTTTCTTTGTTCAAATCATCATCAATCACAGAAAAATTTAAGAAAATATCTTTACCGATTAATTTTGAAAAGAAATTTTCATTCTTTAATTCTTCTAAAACTTCAATACATTTTTCATTAATTTTATTCTGAAATTGATAAAACCAATCTTCGTCATCATCGTGTTCATCAACTATTTCTTTGCACATTTGATTGATTTCTTGGAAAGAATTTTCAGCTCCTAAATAATCATATTTCCATTCAGAAGGCTCGTATTTGTAGTAACAAAAATCGTCTTCATCCGAAACTTTTTCCAAATGTTCTACAGAATTTGCAGAAGGATGAATAGCTATTTTAGAGTCGTTATTGCACAAGGCAAAAGCGTAAAGGTCTTGTGAAGGATTTTCGTTATAAATTTTCAAAAAGGCTTGTTTGGTTGATTGCACTAATTTGTTTTTTAATTCGTTAAAATCCATTCATTTATATTTTTTTAATCAGTTGTAATTATTTTTTGAAATGTAGTAAAATTCTTTAAATATTAAATCATTGTTAATTTATTTTTTAAAGACAACTTCAATTATTATTCATTTTCTATGTAACTTTTCTACAATTCACACGTCATTATAGTAAACAAACCTAATATGTCTAAATTATATATACCAATTTTATTATTTGCCTCGACCTCGATTTTTGCGCAACAACAATATAAAGGAAGCTTGCAATATGCGAATCAAACGTCTGTTAGTTTGGCTGATGTGATTATTCTGAAAGATGATCAAATTATTGATGAAATTTCAACAGATGATAAAGGAAATTTTACAGTTGATTTAGCCGAAGGAAATTATACGTTTCGAATAGAAGAAGCTGGAGTTTTGCTTCATACACAAACGATTTTATGTGGACAAAATCAAGATTTAGGCGTAATAATTGTTCCAAAAACTGAAAACATTACATTAAATGAAACAGTTGTAAAAAGTCAGAAAAAATTAATTGAAAAGAAAGTTGATCGACTTGTTTTTAATGCAGATTTAGCGGAAGGAGCGAAAGGTGGAGATGCGTTAGATTTGCTAAAATTGGCGCCTCGTGTGAAGGTTGATAATGATGTAGTTTCGATAATTGGTAAAAGTACTTTGCGTGTGATGGTGGACGATCGTTTGTTGGAAATGTCTGGCGATCAATTGACAAATTATCTTAAAACACTTCGTGCAGATGATATCGAGAAAATAGAAGTAATTACAAATCCGCCAGCGAAATATCAAGCGATAGGAAATAGTGGAATTCTAAATATTGTATTAAAATCTGGTAAAAAAGACTCGTGGAATGGGAGTTTGTCGTCATCATTGCAACATTATAACAAACCATATTGGAACAATAGTGCATCGTTTAATTACCGAAAAAATAAATGGACATTAGTTTCGAATATTTTTGGTGGTTTTGGAGAATATGACGGAATTGGACAATCTGATATTTATTTCACAAAGACTAATGAAGTTTGGACAGAAAAGGAAAAAAATAGTGGTAAAAATAGAAATATTGGCGGAAAATTAGGTTTAGATTATAAAATTTCGGAGAAGTTGACGACTGGTTTTACAGTTGATTTATATGCCGGAAATAGAAAAGGAACTGGTGGTACGAAAACAACGATAAATAGTTTGGATAAAAATGAATTGTTGAGTTATATTTTGAATGATCGAAATGGGAGCAAAGGAAACACGAAATACAATACACTGAATTATCATGTCATTTATAAAATGGATACAATCGGAAAAAAATTAACCTTTGATTTTGATTGGGTTAATTTTAATAACAATAATACAAGTGTAGCTTCTAACCGATTTTTTGATTCAAATGATCTTGAAAATACAGCAGAATATCAAGGAAATAAAAGTTTGTCTGATCAAAAAGCAAATAATTATAGTTTGAATATTGATATGGAACACCCCGTTAATACTTGGAAACTAAATTATGGTGGACGTTATAGTTGGACGAAAAATAATAGCGATAATTTATTTTACAACACATCTTCTGGAACGCCTGTTTATGATAAAAAGTTGAGTAATGGTTTTTATTATGACGAAAATATTTTAGCTTTTTATGCGAGTATCGAAAAAGATATTTCAGAAAAATGGTCTGCAAAAATTGGTTTGAGATACGAAAATACTGATGCAAAAGGTTTTTCTCCGCAAGAAAATCAACATGATACCTATAAATATGATGGGCTATTCCCAACGGCTTATTTGATGTATAAACCAGCTGAAAATCATTCGTTAAGTATAAATGTGGGACGCCGTATTGAGCGACCTTATATGGGACAATTGAATCCGTTTCGTACCATTTATTCGCCTTATTCTTTTGCCGAAGGAAATCCGAAGTTAAAACCGTCTTATTCGTACAATTATGAGTTAGAATATGCATACAAAGATTTGGCAGTTACAACATTATATTACAGAAATTCTACGGATGAAATCAATCAAATTGTAGTTGTAAATCCGAGCGAAAATACGCAAAACTGGATTCCATACAATTATGCTGATTCGGAGAGTTTTGGGATTAGTGAAAATGTAAATTTTAAGCTTGTAAAATGGTGGAAAGTCAATGGAGCGATTGATTTGTATTACAAAAAAACGAAAGGAATTATTCCAGAATATAATTATGTATTGGATGGATTTAATGGAGAATTTCGTTTGACAAATAATTTGGAATTGAATAAATCGAAAACATTATTATTTAATCATACCACAAATTATACAACAAAAACGATTGATGCTATGTCAAGAAGTCGCGCTAATTGGAGTACAGCTTTTGGTTTGAGAGCGTTATTTTTGGATAAAAAATTCGAAGTTTCGTTTAATGTAAACAATGTATTTAAAGATAGAGCTTGGCAAGATCAAAGTTTTAGTAACGATACAAAATTTGTTTATACAGGACAATCCGCTCGTTATTATCGTGTTGGAATTCGATACAATTTCGGAAAATCATTCACAATAGAACAATCAAAAAGTAGTTCGGAAAAAGGAAGGTTATAATTTTTAAAACTAAACCCTAATATTCGATGATATTGGGGTTGTTTTTTTATAATTTTTTCTTTGAAATTCTATTTTTTTTCTTTTATTTTGTAACCAATGTCTAATGTTGTATAATTTGGTTATGAGTGAATATTTAACTATTTCAGAAACAGCGAAATTACTTAATAAAAGTACAAAAACACTTCGTCGTTGGGATGAAGAAGGGAAGTTATCGGCTGTTCGAGAACCTATAAGTAATTATAGAGTTTATAGGAGAAGAGATGTAGAGACGTTGTTTGCTGAATTTTTGCAGACAGATATTGAAGAAACTGTTTCAAATTTTGTAAAGCCAACGCAAGATTTTCATGTCTTAGAATTATTTGCTGGAGCTGGAGGTTTGGCAATTGGTATGGAAAAAGCAGGGTTGAAATGTGTTGCATTAAATGAAATTGATAAACACGCTTGTGAAACTTTAAGAAAAAATAGACCAAATTGGAATGTCTTAGAAGGTGATATTAAGAATTTTAATTTTTCTGAATATTATAATAAAGTTGATGTTGTAACAGGAGGATTTCCTTGTCAAGCTTTTAGTTACGCAGGAAAAAGACTTGGTTTAGAAGATGCAAGAGGAACTTTATTTTATGAATTTGCAAGAGCTGTAAAAGAAGTTAATCCACCTATTTGTATTGGAGAAAATGTAAAAGGTTTATTGAATCATGATAATGGTAATACTTTACGTGGAATGATTTCAATTTTAGATGAAATTGGGTATAAAGTAGTTCCAGTAGAGGTTTTGAAAGCAATTAATTATAATGTTCCACAAAAAAGAGAACGATTAATTTTAGTAGGAATTCGTAAAGATATTCCAATAGATTATCACTATCCAACGCCGTACAAAAAAATATATAATCTTTCTGATGCATTGAAAAAAGGAGAATTGTTCGATTGTAATGTTCCAAAATCTACTGGAGCTAAATATCCTGAAAGCAAGAAAAGTGTATTAGATTTAGTTCCTCCAAAAGGCTATTGGAGAGATTTACCTCTTGAAATTCAGAAAGAATTTATGGGAGCAAGTTTTTATTTAGGTGGAGGAAAAACAGGAATGGCAAGAAGAATAGGCTGGGACGAACCTTGTTTAACCTTAACATGTAGCCCTGCCCAAAAACAAACAGAGCGTTGTCATCCAGATGAAACTCGCCCTTTTACAGTAAGAGAATATGCTCGTATTCAGACTTTTCCTGATGAATGGGAATTTTCAGGGCCTATGGCACAACAATATAAGCAAATTGGTAATGCAGTTCCCGTTAATTTAGGAAAAGAGGTTGGTTATTCAATAATTAATTTTCTTAACCAATATTATAGTTTATTAAAACCTGAATAATAAGAATAATTATCAAAGGAAATTTGATCAAGAATAGAACGTTTTGAATTTTCGGTTTCTGAAGTAATTTCTTCTAAAGCCGAATTTTCATTTTCGTTTTGTTCTTTTTTTGTGGTTTCTAAAAAATCATTTATTGCAATAGGAAGCGCTTTATAAAGTTGATAGAAAGCATCTTCTTCTCCAGTTAGTAAAGCATAAAATTGATCTCCAGAGATTTTAAAAACTCTTGAATGACTATATTCTTTGCCATTAATTTCGCCTTTCCAATTTTCGTTAAAACTATTTTTCGCTAAAATCTGAACCCAATAACATTTAGCTTTCTTGTAATCATCTGCATATCGAGCCAATTTTTGAAAAAGAGCTTCCGAAGAACTGCTATTCATTGTATTATGTTTGTTTTTGATATCTGCAAATAACGTGTCATCATTTGCTTTTATATCAAATCCACTTAAATTTCCAATTTCATAACCTTTTATTCCACCTAAAATTTGTTCATGAAAAGTTCCGATAGAATTATTAATAGACTTATCTATTTGTCTAAGAATTTCTGATTGAATTAAATCTTCTTCATCAATGTTATTGAATTTAGAATCAAAGGTTAGTTTAATTGTATCAACTTTATTTGTATAAAAACTTTTTTTAGAAATTTTGCTTTTAGCCTTTTGATAAGATTTATATAAATTTTCAATGCAATTTAATAAATGCTCATCTGAAATAAAGTTTACATATTTATTTTTCATTACCAGTATTGTATAATATTGCTAAGTTAGAATAATTATTCGATTATATAAAAATGTAATTATGCTTTACTTCTTTTCCATTTTATAGAACAATAAAATCACAAAACTAATTGCAAACGAAACGCCCATTGCAAGCGCCGAAGCTTTCATTCCGCCAGAATATTCAATTAATAATCCATAAATAACTAAACCTAAAAATAAAGCAAATTTTTCGAAAACATCGTAAAAGCTAAAATAGGTTGTTGTGTCTTCTGTTTCTGGTAATAATTTGGCGTATGTAGAACGTGATAAAGCTTGCAAACCTCCCATTACAAGACCAACCATTGCAGCCATTACATAAAATTGAATTTTTACATTTGGATCATTTTTATTAATTAAATAACCAATAATACATGTAATAATCCAGATAAAAATACCGATTAGTAAAGTTTTCTTATTTCCTATTTTTCCTGATAGAAAAGAGAATAACCATGCACCTAAAACAGCTTCAATTTGAATTAATAAAATGGTCATAATCAATTCTGAAGATTCCATTCCTATTTCTGAACTTCCAAACATTGCTGCCATCAAAAAGATAGTTTGCATTGCTAAACTGTAGAAGAAAAATCCAGCCAAAAAAACACGAATATTTTTGTATTGATTCAGATCTTTGAAGGTATGTTTTAAATTTCTAAAACTCGATTTGATAATATCTTTCGGAATTTCGCGATCATATTTGTGATTTGGTAATTTACTTAATGCAATTTGTCCAAATCCTAACCACCAAATTCCTGTTAATAAGAAACTTATTCGAGTAAACATTGCTTGTTGTTCTTCTGGGGCGAATTGTATCATTGCCAAACAAATCGTCAATAAAATGACAGAACCAATATAACCAAACATATAACCTTGAGCGGAAACTTTGTCCATTTTTTCGTCTGAGACAATTTCTGGTAAATAGGCGTTGTAAAAAACTAAACTTCCCCAAAAACCTATGCTTGCGGTGATATTGAGTAATAAAGCTAACCAAACTAAATCGCTTGATGTAAAGAAAAACATTCCGATGCATGAGAAAGATCCTAAATAACAAAAAAAGCGAAGAAATTTGATTTTATTTCCGATTAAATCTGCAATTGAAGACAAAACTGGCGACAAAACAATCACAAAAAAGAAAGCAATTGCCAATGAAAAATTGAATGCGGACTCTGGTAATAATCCTAAAAATTTAATTGGGTGATCGTTCGCATCATAGGTCATTAAAGTATAATAAACCGGAAAAATAGCAGAGGCAATAACTAAAGAATGAACAGAATTTGCCCAGTCGTAAGAAATCCAAGCTCGTATTAGTTTGGGATTATCTTTTGTATTCATAAATTTTTTATAGTAATGTTGGCTAAACTTAAGAATAATTTATCAAAAATAATGTTTCGTAAAAATTAATTGTTCAATCTTCTATTCTTTCAGTTCAAATTTGGTTAGTTTATTGCCTTTGTAACAATAAAATTCATAACTATCTTCTCCAATTTTGAATACTTTTTCGAGATGGATTTTATCGTAATTAGGTAAAATTTCATTGTATTTTTTCAATAATTTTTCAGGTAATTCATTCGGTTGAATTGGACGTTCAATCTCAAATTCCCCATCTAATGAATATTCCATCACAAAATCACTGTTTCGCCATTTCAAAGTTGTTTCATTTTCGTCACCTTTACTTGTTGTTGTAAGTTGAACTTTATCTTCTTGAATGATTTTTTGAGAACTTGTATAAAAAAGTGTAATTCCAGAAATAACCATTGCCGCATAGCCAACTTTTCTGAAAATAAAATCGCTAAAATAAGGTAAAATATATTTGACTGTATAAGAAGAAATAATTGAAGCAACTGCAATCGTCAATCCAAGTAATAACGCGTTTTTTGAATATAAACCAAGAACAATATAAATGATTAATTTTATGATATGAAGTATAATTTCGTTGGCAGCTCGCGTTGCAATAATTTCTTCTTTTGTTAATCCATATTTTAAATAAAATCTATTGAATAATAAACCTATTGCTCCTGTTATTCCAGAAACTAATCCAGCTAAAAAACCAACAATGGCCAAAATATATTTTGATGAAGGTTTTTCTTCATTGTCTTGTTGTTTTTTGTTTAGAAATAATTGTGGAACATTTGAAATCAATAATACAGCTACAATAATTTGTAAATAAATTGGGTTGATAAATTTGATTAAATAAGCGCCCATTAAAACTGCTGGAATCGAAAATGGCACGAACCAAAAGAAGATTTTCCAATGTACAGATTTTCTGAAAGCCGCTATTCGAGAGGCAGAACTTGTAAATGTTCCGATTGTTAACGAAAAAGGGACTAACGAAGTTGGAATAATAAGATTGAGGATTGGAATTAAGATTAAACTTGCGCCACCGCCACAAATTGCACTTATCCAAAATGCTAAAATTGCTCCAATAAATAGGAGAAAAATAGTAAAAATCATGATCAGAAATTTTATTCTGTTACAAAATTAGGACGATGATTTTAGAAATAAATGTCTAAAGACTTATCTTAAGTAAAACTTAAGAATAAGTAAATCTTAATTGAAAAAGATGATTTTTCGGATAAATTGTTTGCGAAATTTGCTGAAAATTATTTTTTAATAAGGCTTTAGACGAGGCGATATTTTCTTTTTTCACCCAAGCTTCAATCAGCATATATTTTCTCAATTTCAACTCTTTCGAAATCAGATTGATGATTCGTGTTGCGTAACCTCTGTTCCAAAATTGTTCATCAATGGAATAGCCAATAATCGCTTTGTCATGAACAGGTTGAAACATTACAGTACCAATCAAGGTTTCAGAAGATTTTTCGATAACAGCAAAGCGAAATTCATATCCAGAATTCTTTTTTTCTTTATCTCTTTCTAGCATTTTGTACGAATCTTTGATCGTTTTCATTGATGCGGTTTCGCGGTATTTCATGGCTTTTGCATTCGAATAAATTTCGAAAAGCCGTGTGCTACATCAGTGTCCAAAAGTTCTCTGAAATAAATTAATTCGTCTTCCATATTTTGGTTTTAAGAATTTGCTTGACGTTCTAATTTTTCAATCAATAATGCTTTTGCATTTGTAAGCGCATAATCTTTAGCTTCTGCAAATGAAACGTTGTATTTTCGTTTAAGAGATTGAATATCTTTTGGTAAATCGTTTAAAAGTTTATCGTAATAAACATCTAACATTTCAGATGTTGGCATTTTGAAATCAATTTTTAACTGAAATCTTCTCAATAATGCAACATCAATAATATGTGGATGATTTGTTGCGGCTATCAACAACGAATTTTGTGGCAAATAATCAATTAATTGAATTACCGTGTTTACCAAACGACGCATTTCGCCAACATCTTTGTCGTCATTTCCACGCGCTTTTCCAATTTGGTCAAACTCATCCAAAAATAGAATCGCTTTTTCACGCGCAGCTTTATCAAAAAGCATTCGAATATTTTGTGAAGTTTCACCAATTCTTGATGAAACAATATTACTTAAATTCAAAATCAATATAGGTTTTCCGATTTCATTTGCAATTGCTTTTGCAGTTGTTGTTTTTCCACAACCCGAAAATCCATGCAACAAAATTTTATTATTGACAGGCAAATTATATTTGCTCAATTCCTCTATATATCGATGTTCTTTGATAAGTTGTTTTACTTGCGCAAGATTTTGATCATCTAAAAAAACATCATTCAAAGAAATTTCTTCCTTATCGTCAACAATTAAATCGTAAATATTCATATCAATTTTACTTCAAGACTCAAAATTAAACTATTTTAGTCCGAAAGCCGATTTTTAGTACAAAAAAAACTTCAAATATATGAAGCTAAAATTTTAAACCATCATATGAGAACTGATCGCAATTCTATTCCAAGCATTAATCGTGGTAATTGCAATAATGATAATCGCAATATAATTTTCAGAAAAAAGTGCCAAAGCTTTTTGATAATTTTCTTCTGATAAACCATGTTGACTAATATTTGTAATTTCTTCGGTCATCGCCAATATTACACGTTCTTCCTCTGTAAAAAGTGTAGTTTCTCGCCACGCATTCAACAAAAAAATACGTTGATTTGTTTCGCATAATTTCATCGCGTCTTTGGTGTGCATATTAATACAAAAAGCGCAACCATTGATTTGTGAAGTTCTGATTTTAATAAGCTCTAAATGCAATTTATCTAATTCAGAATTTGCTAAAAAATTCTCTAAACCATACATCGCTTCGTATGCTTTTGGTTCTAATTTTTGAATGTTTAATCGTGATTTCATTTCTTAATTTTTAACAGAGTTCGTCGATTATTTATTCAATAAAATTAAACTGGTTTAAGAAAACTCTTTCTTTCGGATTTCGCTTAAATATTCGGGTGTGAAACCTAAATAAGAAGCCAATAAATATTGCGGAACACGTTGTAAAAACTCAGGAAAATTTTTCTTGAAATGAAAATAAAACTCCTCTTTCGAAAACTCTTTCAAGTATTTGGAACGCATTTGAGCAGCAGCATTTACTTTTTGATAAATTTGTTTGAAATACGAATTGAAAATAGAATGTTTTTGGCATAAAATTTCTTCGTTTGTTTTACTCATTTTCATAATAATTGCATTTTCTAGAGCTTGAATATAAAACTCAGAAATTTGTTGATTAATGTAAGAAAACGAATCTGTCAACCACCAATTTTCGATAGCAAAATCAATGGTTTGTTCTACACCTTTTTCATTGATGAAAAATAATCGAATACATCCAGAAATAATAAAATAATTGTACGTACAAACTGTTCCAGCTTTATGAATCATTTCTTTTTTCTTCACCGAAAATTTTTCAAAATATTGGACTGAATCGTGAAATTCTTCTTCAGAAATTGAAGTGAAAATTTGAATATGTTTCTTTAACTGACCGAAAGAATTTTCCATTTTATAAGCTTAATATATTTCTCTTTAAAATTAATGATTAGTTTCCGAAAGGACTTAATTTAGTTTAAAATTAATCAGGTTTATAGTCAGAATTTGGAGTGCAATTTGCTTGAAATGAATCGTCGAAAGAACATAAAAATAATCTATAAAGATTTGACATTATTTTTTACTTTTACGAACCAAAAAATAACAATAATATGGCTTCAGGAATATTTGCAATTTTAGATGATATTGCAGCATTGATGGATGATGTAGCGGTTACAAGTAAAGTAGCAGCGAGTAAAACAGCAGGAATTTTAGGAGATGATTTGGCTGTAAATGCTGAGAAAGCGACGGGATTTTTGTCTTCGCGTGAAATACCTGTTTTATGGGCAATTACAAAAGGTTCTTTTATCAATAAATTGATTATTGTTCCAATTGTTTTGACACTAAATCATTATATGCCAGAAGTGATAAAATATGTTTTGATTTTGGGAGGTTTTTATTTAGCTTTTGAAGGTGTAGAGAAGATAATCGAGTTTATTTTTCACCGTCCAAAAAAAGGTTCAGAAGTTATTCATGAAGATAAAGTAGAAGATAAGAAACAAGTTTCGGAAAAATCAAAAGTGAAATCTGCGATTATTACAGACTTTATTCTTTCGATAGAAATTGTGATTATTGCATTGAGTACAGTTTTGGAACAACCAATGTTGACACAAGTTTTTACAGTTTCGTTTATTGCAATTTTAGCAACTATTGGCGTTTACGGGATTGTAACTTTAATTGTTCGTATGGATGATGCAGGTTTTAAACTGATAAAAGCATCGCATGACAAAGGAGCTGTTTCTAAATTAGGACACTTTTTAGTTGATGCATTGCCTTTTGTGATTAAAATTTTAGGATTTGTAGGGACTGTTGCGCTTTTATTGGTGTCAGGCGGAATATTTGTTCACAACATCGATTATATTCATCATCATTTACCTACAGCAATTCCAATGATGATTAACGAAGCTTTGATTTCATTAGTTGCAGGATTATTGGTTGTGGTACTTGTCACAATAGTTAAGAAAATAATAGGTTTAGCTAAAGGTTAGGAGATAGAATAGATTTCGAAAAGAATTGTTAACTATTTCGTATCTTTGAATAAAGATTTACAAATGGCAGATTATATCAGAATTCATCCAGAAAATCCACAAGAAAAAGCGATTGATCAAGTGGTTAAGATTTTACAAAATGGAGGTTTAATTATTTATCCTTCCGATACTGTGTATGGATTAGGATGTGATATTACGAATATTAAAGCAATGGAGAAACTTGCTCGATTGAAAGGTGTTAAACTTGAAAAATCTCATTTTTCTATTGTTTGTAATGATTTAAGCCATTTGTCACAATATACTTTACCAATTGATAACAGTACGTTCAAAATTTTGAAACGCGCTTTACCAGGTCCTTTTACATTTGTCATGAATGCATCGCGCAATTTACCTGTTGCTTACAAAGGTAAAAAAACGGTTGGTATTCGTGTTCCAGATCATGCTGTTCCGCAAATGATTGTCGAAAAATTAGGAAATCCTATTGCTTCAACTTCTATTTATGATGAAGATGAAATTGTAGAATATACAACAGATCCTGAATTGATTTTTGAAAAATGGGAGAAGCTTGTAGATGCTGTCATTGATAGTGGTTATGGAGATAATATTGCGTCTACTGTTGTTGATATGACGGATGGAGTAGAGGTTTTACGTGAAGGTAAGGGTGATATTGAAGATTATTTATAGGATTCAACATTAATTATATAAAACCAAAAAAGGATTTCAATTGAAATCCTTTTTCTATACTAACTAATTGATAAAATTATTTATCAATCGAACCCATTACGCGTTGCATAAAAGTATTGGCAGCAGTACGCTCGTCCAATCCTTCTTCTTCCATCATTTGCTTCATTTCCATAGCTCCACAAATGTTAGAAATCATTTCTCCAATTACTTCTTGTTCTGGCTCCTTTACAGCTGGAGAATCAGCATAAACTTCCAAAACTTCTAAAGCTGTTTCCATTGCTTCAATAGAAACGTTTTTTGCTAAATTCTTAAATACCGGCAACTTCATTGATCAATTCTTTTACAGCATCAATTTTAGACGCAGTTACTTGTCCTACATTTTCTCCTCCTTTGAAAACCGCGAAAGTTGGTAAATTTGGAACTTCAGCTAATTTTCTTGATTCTACTAATTTTTCAGCATCAACATATAAAAACTCAGCTTGACCTTCATATTCAGCCGCTAATTTTTTGAATTTTGGTTTTACTAAACGGCAGTTTCCACACCATCCAGCACCATATTGTACAATTACTATATTGTTATCAGCAACTACTTGTGATAAGTTATCTTGTTCTAATTCTGCAAACATTTTATTAATTTTTATAAGTTAAAAATTGGGTATAAAAAAGGCTGTCTAAGTGTTGAGCTTAGTGATTTTTATTGAAAATGAATTCGTTAAAATCTCCTGTCAAATTTTTTAGACAGCCTCTTCGTGAATTTTGAAAATCAAAAGATTTTCAAGTTATTTTTAGTGAGAAGCTAAGTAAGAAGCTACACCATCTTTAGTAGCGTTCATAGCATCTTTTCCTTCTTCCCAGTTTGCTGGACAAACTTCACCATATTTCTCAACGTGTAAAATTGCATCTAATAAACGTACATACTCATCGATGTTACGTCCTAATGGTAAATCGTTGATTGTTTCGTGACGAACAACACCATTTTTGTCGATGATGAAAGTACCACGGTAAGCAACTGGAGCTCCTTCAAATTTTAAAGAATCATTTTCTTCATTGTAAACATACTCACCAGCTAAAACTCCGTAATCCATAGCGATAGTTTTTGCTAAGTCAGCAACGATTGGGTAAGTAACACCTTCGATACCTCCGTTATCTTTTGCAGTGTTTAACCACGCTAAGTGAGTTTCTTCTGAATCACAAGAAGCAGCGATTACAACAGCATCTCTTTTTTCGAATTCAGCTAATTTAGCTTGGAATGCGTGTAATTCTGTTGGACAAACAAATGTAAAATCTTTTGGGTAGAAGAATAAAACGATGTTTTTCTCTCCGATTGGCATTGAAAAGTTTTCTACGATTTCGTCTCCATCAATTACTGCTGGCGCTGTGAATAAAGGCGCTTTTTTTCCTACTAATGACATAATTTTAATTTTTTATATTTTGTTTTTTACTTCTCGATGTGATAAAACTTGTAATAGTTTTTATCTCTTTTACTGATACAAATTTAGACTGATATTTTAAACTGTCCATATATTTTCAATTTCAAATATAGATTATACTATAAATTATATTTATGATATATGATTAATAATAATTATTGAGTTAATATTCTATTGAAATTCAATACAACAGCCTTTTTATCTTATTTATACGCTAATTTACGAAGATTATTTACCCTAAAGAATGATATTCATTATGTTGATGATTATTTAAAATGAATTAAATTTTATTTAAAAACGACTGTGATAATTATGATTTAATGATAAGTTCACAAGGCATAGAGAAAGATTAAGATATTAAAACGAAAAAGGTTAGTGAATTCACTAACCTTTTTCGTTTTATATTTTTTTAATTTTTCTTTCGATATAGGTATTAAAATTTTTTCCATCCATTGAAATTTCAAAAGCTGTGTTAACTTCATTATTTTCGAGTAGCGAGTAAATCAATCTAAATATGGGTTGATTGGGTTTTGTTTCACTCAGAAATGTAATCGTTTTTTCGGGATAAGTAATCGAATAATTGATAACATGACCTTCGTTATCAAAATAAATAGCTTTCGATAAATTTTTATTTTCATCTAAATAAACAACCAATAAATCATCATATACTGTCATTTTTTTAGAATCTCGCGAAGGATACCCGGAACGACTTTTTCTAAAAATTACATTTTGATCTATTGATATTCAAAAGAAAAAGTTCCTTTTCCTTCGCCAGGTTTTCCAATACCAATTCTTCCCCAATTTCCAATTAACCAACCCCAGTTATTATTCGTTTGTGCGAATGCACAATTAGTAATATTTAGAAATAAAGTTTGGGTAATTAATCTTTTATAAATAATTTATATATCGTGTGTTATTTGTATTGCATAAAACAAACTTCGATTATTTCATCTTCATAATTACAGTTGCTAATTTCAACCGGAATATTATTAACACCAGATTGAACAGTTTATATAGCTGAATTTTTTGTGTAAATTTTTGAAGAATTCTTAAATTTAAATTAAAAAATACCTTTTTCATTCATCATTCCTCGATTGTTGATAGTAACTATATATTTACAATCACTCAATGTGTTATTTCAATTTGTTACATCTATTATAAAAGAACAAGAATAGTGTTTAATGTCATCATCTTGCCACAAACAAGATTGAAAACTTTTTAATTAAACGAAAAAACTAAATTTTATATACCTCATTAACATTGATTTGAGTTGTAAATAAACCGTAATTTACAAAAACAATTTCTTTTTTTATCTTATCAATTGTTCCAACACTAGACGAACCATGAATTTTGACACGATCACCAACTTTCAACGCATCAATTTTTTTCTGAGTAGCTGCTTTTTCTTTCTTTTCGATTACTTCTTTTTGTTGAGAAATTGTTTCTGAATTTTCTTTTAATTCGCGTTTAACTTCTTTCTCTACAATTTTTTCAATTTTCTTTAATTGCTGAACTTCTTTCGTCTTTTTCGAATTTTCCATTTCAATTAATTTTAAGAAATTCGAAATCATTTGTTTTTTATTCTTAGTTTTTAGATAAGAATCTGCCATGTCCGAAATACGTTCTCCAAGCTTCAAACGTTTTTGCTCGCGATCATATAATTGCTGAAAATCATATAGTTTTTGCTGAATTTTTTCATTCGTTTGCTCTAATTTTTCGTTGTGCTCAAGATTTGTTTCGCGCAACTCTTCAACATGATCTTTTGTTTTCTGAATTTCAAATTTTTCTTGTTGAAGTTTTAAAATAGTTTTATCCAAACTCACTTTTTCACGTTCAACTTTTTTCTTCGCACGATTAATCAAACGAAACGGAATTTTATTTTTCTCAGCAACCTCAAATGTAAATGAACTTCCGGCTTGTCCAATTTCCAAACGATAAAGTGGTTCCAATGTTTTTTTATCAAACAACATACAAGCATTTATCGCTTCTGGCAAACTTTCTGCGCTCAATTTGATATTTGTATAATGCGTAGTAAACACACCGAAAGAATTACGTTCATAAAATTCTTCAAAGAAAACTTCGGCCAAAGCTCCACCCAATTCTGGATCAGAACCTGTCCCAAATTCATCAACTAACAATAATGTTTTATCGTCTGCATTCTTCAAGAAATAGGACATTTGTTTTAGACGATAACTGTATGTTGATAAATGATTTTCAATGGATTGATTATCTCCAATATCTGTGAAAATTTGATTAAAAAATCCAAATTGACTTTGATCTTTTACAGGAACTAAAACACCACTCTGAATCATAATTTGAAGTAAACCAATTGTTTTTAACGTAATTGATTTTCCTCCAGCATTTGGACCAGAAATAATGATAATTCGACAATCTTCGTTAGTTTCTAAACTCTGCGGAATCGTTTTTTGAGCTTTTCTTTTATTGTTTAAAAATAAAACAGGATGATAAGCATCGACTAATTTGATAATTCGATTCTCAGAAAGTTGAGGTAAAATTCCATTAATCAAAAAAGCATAATTTGCTTTCGCTTGTGTAAAATCGATGTACTCTAAAAACGTTTGATATTCTTCAAGATTTGGTTTGTATTCTGCAATTTGAGCAGTTAAATCTAACAAAATCTGAATCACCAAATATTTTTCTTCTTCTTTTAATTCTTCCCATTCGCGACGAGGATTTTGTACACTTTCTGGCTCAATAAAAGTAATCGAACCAGTTTTTGAAGTCCCTAAAAATTGCCCTTTCACACGTTTTCTCAAAGCCGATTTAACAGCCAAAACACGACGATTTCCAACAACGGATTCGCGAATGTCATCCAAATAATCGGAATGATAAGACATCGATTTATTGAACAATTCGGTAATTCGTCCATTCAAATGACGCAAACGATCGCGTACAATTTTCAGTTCTGGACTTGCATCGTCTTTGATTTCTCCAAATTTATTGAATACTTGATCGATTAATTTTACGATATTTTTTTCGTAAGTAATCGTTGACGCCTTCTCAAACAAAACAGGTGCATATTCGTTGAAAGCTGTCAAATATTTCAAGATTTCTTTCACTTGAAGCGTATTCGCCTTGATTTTGAAGAATTCTTCTGCAGGCAAATAATAGTTTTCGATTTCTAATCGGCTTAGATTTTCATCTAAAATATAATATTCTGAAAACGGAAAACGATTTCCCGTCTCGAAACTTGTTAAATATTCGTTTGTCGTTTGTAGATCTTGTACCAAAAGTTGGTGATCTTGGTAAGGTTTTAAGTTAAAAATAAACGCTTCAACCTTTTCTGTATAAGCAAATTCTGCGATTTCTTTTTGAACCGCATTAAATTCTAAATCTTTTAAAGTTTGTTCTGATATTTGCATTAACGCAAAATTACGGATAAAATTTCGACAAATTCAAAATCATGAAATACTTTGAAATCTGTGATTTTTTTATGATTGATCAAAATGGATGACATTAATTTTGACCTTATTGATATACGTCATTTGATCTGGATTTGTATTTGTTCTGCTACTTCTGAAAACTGATTTTTTCGTTTCATTTGGTTTTAAATCAATTGTTAAAGTTTCAGAATTGATTGTAGGATTTGGATTTTTAAATTCAAAAGTTAATTTAACTGTTAAGGCAAAATCCTTGTTTTTATTCTTCACCTCCGTATTTATTACATATGTTGTGTCAGAATTATATGTCAAATCTGTATTCAAAACATTTATATTATTTTCAATTTTTCGACCCAAATCATAACGATCATCATTAACAATATCAATACAAGAATTCAGTATAAAAAAGGGAATTAGGTAAAGAAACTTTTTCATAGAGGTTAAAAATTGGTTAATTTTGTTTCTGTATAAATATATAAAAATGGATGTGAAATTAGATGCTTCTTGGAAAGAAGTTTTAAAGAATGAATTTGAAAAGGATTACTTTAAAATATTGACAGATTTTGTACGAAATGAGTATAAAACAAAAACAATATATCCTCCCGCATCCAAAATATTTTCTGCATTAGATTATACGCCTTTTGATGATGTTAAAGTGGTTTTGATTGGTCAAGATCCTTATCATGGGATTGGACAAGCAAATGGTTTGTCTTTTTCGGTTGTCGATGGAATTAAATTACCTCCAAGTTTGCAAAATATTTATAAAGAGTTGAATGATGATTTAGGAATAAGAATTTCTACTTCTGGAAATTTGGAAACATGGGCTAAACAAGGTGTATTATTATTAAATGCAACTTTGACGGTTGAAGCTTCTAAGGCAGGTTCGCACCAGAAAAAAGGCTGGGAAATATTTACAGATGCTGTAATACAGAAGCTTTCTGATCAAAAAGAAAACCTTGTTTTTATACTTTGGGGAACTTACGCTCAAAAAAAGGGAGCAAAAATTGACCGAAATAAACACTTTGTTATAGAATCTGCTCATCCTTCTCCATTAGGAGCTTACAGAGGTTTTTGGGGGAGTAAACCTTTTTCGAAAACTAATGATTTTTTGAAAAGTAAGAATCTACAACCTATAAATTGGGAAATCAAAAGTAAATAATTTACATCGCCATAATTTTTTGTAAATAAGAATTAAAAGCTGTAGGGGTGTTTACGTTTATATACGGAACTTTTTCAGTTATTTTATCTTTTAGAACAGCATATGTTGTCACAAAAATGGTAATATTTGGTAGATTTTTCTTGATTGATTCGAGATAAATTGCAAGAGAAAAATAGTCATAATTTTTAGAGATATAAGTAAAAATATGTGTAATTTGATTATTTTCAATACATTCTAAAATATAATTTAAACTTTGATTTTCGCCTAAATAAATTCCTTTTTCGTTATTAATTTTTAAAAGAAGATAAGTATAAATTAATTCTAAATCATCATTTTCTTTTTCAGGTAAAAATAAAAGCCATTTACGAGAATTTTAATCTGAATATGGAATTGATTTAATCAAATAAAAAAGATGTTTTCTAATTAGATTTTTAGAAAAAGAAATAACCGATTCTTGAATTGTATACTTTTCTAGAATGATAGACATTTTACTTAAAAAAGGGAAAACTATGTCTATACAAAATTTTTCGATTCCAATTTTATTGAAACAAAGAGTAAGCATGGTTTCAAAAAAACGTGTATCATACGAAAAACAAGAACAGATTAATAACTCAAAAATTGGTTCATAACTTTTGTTTTTCTGGATATAATTTTGAATTTCAAATTCGGATAAAACTTGTATTTCTGAAAGTGATTTTATACTTAAATTTTCTACTGTATTTTTTTATTTGATTCAACTAAAAAAGATATAATAATTAATTTTTTTAAGTGATCATGATTAAATAGTGAATTTTTATCAATCTTATCTTCGTTAAACAATTTGAACTTTTTATCCCATAAAACAATCATTTGTTCATCTAGTCTTGACAGGTCTGAAAGGTTTTTTAGGGAATAAGTATTCATAATGAGAGTTCTAAATAGTCTCTTTAAAGTTAATGATATATTGTGAATAAATCAAAAGAAAGATTAGTGATTTATTAATAAATTAAAACTATTTTATTAAATATGATAATTTCATGCTTTTAATAACGTCTAAAATTATGTTATCTTAGCAAGAGTCATAAAAAAATCAAAATCACAAATAAATGTCACAAATTACTCAAGAAGAAAAGAAAGAAAAGTTTGTACATCCAATACAAGAAGTATACACTCCCAAAAATAAAGTGCGTATTGTAACAGCGGCGGCTTTGTTTGATGGGCACGATGCGTCGATCAATATTATGCGCCGTATCATTCAGGCAACGGGTTGCGAGGTGATCCATTTAGGTCACGATAAATCGGTTGAAGATGTTGTAAATACAGCGATTCAGGAAGATGCAAATGCAATTGCAATGACATCTTACCAAGGAGGGCACAACGAATATTTCAAATATATGTACGATTTGCTTCAAGAAAAAGGAGCAGGTCATATCCGTATCGTAGGTGGAGGTGGAGGTGTAATTTTGCCATCAGAGATTAAAGAATTGATGGAGTACGGAATTACACGTTTATACTCTCCTGATGATGGTCGCGAATTAGGTTTGCAAGGAATGATTAATGATATGGTAGAGAAGGCAGATTTTCCGACAGGGGCATTAGAATTACCAGAAGGAAAAGATGTGTATCAATCATTAGAAGATAAAGATATCACGACGATTGCGCGATTAATTTCGTTGGCAGAAAATCGTGAAGAAGACTTTTTAAAAGCATTTGATTTCGATAAAGTAGCTGATAAATCTGCACCAGTTTTAGGAATTACGGGAACAGGTGGAGCAGGAAAATCGTCTATGGTAGATGAATTAGTTCGTCGTTTCTTGATTGATTTTCCAGAAAAATCAATTGCTTTGGTTTCTGTCGATCCATCGAAAAAGAAAACGGGTGGTGCTTTGTTAGGCGATCGTATTCGTATGAATTCTATCAACAATCCTCGTGTTTATATGCGTTCGTTGGCAACTCGTCAATCAAATTTAGCGTTATCGAAATATGTAGAGGAAGCAATTCAAGTGTTGAAAGCAGCGAAATATGATTTGATTATTTTAGAAACTTCTGGAATTGGTCAGTCAGATACCGAAATTTTAGATCATTCTGATGCTTCTTTGTACATTATGACGCCAGAATTTGGTGCTGCAACGCAATTAGAGAAGATTGATATGTTAGATTTTGCTGACATTGTTGCGATTAACAAATTCGATAAACGTGGTGCTTTAGATGCGTTGCGCGATGTAAAAAAACAATATCAACGCAATCATAATTTGTGGGATGTAAATCCTGATGAAATGCCTGTTTTCGGAACAATTGCTTCTCAATTTAACGATCCAGGAACCAATCAATTATACAAATCAATCATTGATAAAGTGGTTGAAAAAACAGGTGCCGATTTGAAATCTTCTTTTCAAATTACAAAAGAAATGTCTGAAAAGATTTTTGTAATTCCACCTTCAAGAACACGTTATTTATCTGAGATTGCAGAGAATAATCGTGGATATGATGTGCGTGCAAATGCGCAGAGAGATGTTGCGCAAAAATTGTATGGTTTCTTTAAAACAATTGAAACACTTTCTGGAAAAACACCAACTATTTCTCAACACGGGATTGATATTTCTGGAACTGATAATGCTGATTTGGTTAAAGTGCTTTTAGCTGAATTTGATAAATTAAAAATGAATTTAGATCCTTTCAACTGGGAAGTTATCACGACTTGGGATGAAAAGGTAAATAAATATAAAAATCCGGTTTATACATTTAAAGTACGTGATAAAGAAATTAAAATTCAGACACATTCTGAGTCTTTATCGCACTTACAAATCCCTAAAATAGCGTTGCCAAAGTACGAAGCTTGGGGCGATATTTTACGTTGGGTTTTACAAGAAAATGTTCCGGGAGAGTTTCCTTTTACTTCAGGATTATATCCTTTCAAACGTGAAGGAGAAGATCCAACGCGTATGTTTGCGGGAGAAGGTGGGCCAGAGCGTACCAATCGTCGTTTCCATTATGTTTCGAAAGGAATGCCTGCAAAGCGTTTGTCTACAGCGTTTGATTCGGTAACATTATACGGAAATGATCCAGGTCATCGTCCTGATATTTATGGAAAAATTGGTAATGCCGGAGTTTCGATTTGTTGTTTAGATGATGCGAAGAAATTATATTCTGGTTTCGATTTATCGCATCCAGCAACTTCAGTTTCGATGACGATTAATGGACCAGCACCTATGTTGTTAGGTTTCTTTATGAATGCTGCAATCGATCAAAATTGTGAAAAATACATCAAAGAAAATGGTTTAGAAGCTGAAATTGAAGCAAAAATCAAAGCTATTTACGAAGATAAAGGTTTGGAAAGACCTCGTTATAATGGTGATTTACCAGAAGGAAATGATGGTTTGGGGTTAATGCTTTTGGGTGTAACTGGTGATCAGGTTTTACCTGCAGAAGTTTATGCTGAAATTAAGAAAAATACGTTAGCTCAGGTTCGTGGAACTGTTCAGGCAGATATTTTAAAAGAAGACCAAGCACAAAATACGTGTATTTTCTCAACAGAATTTGCGTTGCGTTTAATGGGCGATGTGCAAGAATATTTCATCAATCAAAATGTACGTAATTTCTATTCGGTTTCTATTTCGGGTTACCATATTGCTGAAGCAGGAGCGAATCCTATTACGCAGTTAGCGTTTACGTTAGCTAACGGATTTACGTATGTTGAGTATTATTTATCTCGCGGAATGGATATCAATGCGTTTGGGCCAAACTTATCGTTTTTCTTCTCCAATGGTATCGATCCAGAATATTCAGTAATTGGTCGTGTGGCGCGTAAAATTTGGGCAAAAGCCTTGAAAAATAAATACGGAGCTAACGAACGTGCACAAATGTTGAAATACCATATTCAAACTTCGGGTCGATCGTTACACGCGCAAGAAATTGATTTCAACGATATTCGTACGACGTTGCAAGCTTTATATGCGATTTACGACAACTGTAACTCGTTACACACTAATGCGTACGATGAAGCAATTACAACGCCAACAGAAGAATCGGTTCGCCGTGCAATGGCTATTCAGTTGATTATCAATAAAGAATTAGGTTTAGCGAAGAACGAAAATCCAATTCAAGGTTCATTTATAATTGAAGAATTAACGGATTTAGTAGAAGAAGCAGTTTTACAAGAATTTGATCGTATTACAGAACGTGGTGGCGTTTTAGGAGCGATGGAAACGATGTATCAACGTTCTAAAATTCAGGAAGAATCATTGTATTACGAAACATTGAAACACAACGGAACGTTCCCAATTATTGGTGTAAATACGTTCTTAAGTTCAAAAGGTTCGCCAACAGTGGTTCCTGCGGAGGTTATTCGTGCAACAGAAGAGGAAAAACAATTTCAAATTAAAACTAAAGAAAACTTGAATAAAATTAATGAACAACAAGCTGAAAGTGCATTAGAAACTGCACAACAAGCGGCTATTAACAATCAAAATATTTTTGAAGTGTTGATGGAAGCAACCAAAGTTTGTTCATTAGGACAAATCACTTCTGCCTTATTCGAAGTAGGCGGACAGTACCGTAGAAATATGTAATTTTTTTATTAATAATACTTTAACAGCCTCATCTTTTGATGGGGTTGTTTTCTTTTAAAAATACTTATAAACTAATATGAAAAAAAATGTAATTGTAGCTTTATTCACCTTGTTAGCAATGCCAAGTTTTGCACAAAAAGTTTTACATACCAATGAAAAAATGCTTGAAATAAAAGTAAATGGTAAAATATCAAGCAAATCTTGGGCTATTAATTCTAAAATTAAGCCAGATGTTTTTATGGCAGAAGTTTCAAATGAAAAGAGTGAAGTGATTTATTCTGATGGAAAGAATAATCTTTCTTTTGATTTAAAAAAAGGTGAAACGATTGATTTTTTAATCATTCAGAATAAGAAAGATACCGCTTATCAACGTATTATTGGAATTGCACCTAACGTAAATTTTACAAAAGATTATATCAATAAATATAAAGGAAAAACTGAAGTTGCGATTCCGGAAGTGAGTGAATTGGTCAATATTTTAATGGCTTTGCATCCCGATGCTGAGAAAGAAATTAATATGTTTGACACCAAAACAGAATATTATAAACAAGTAAAAGAGTACTTTAAGCCTTATTTGAATCATCCTGCGATAGATACGATTAAAAAATATATTACAGATTTACAGTATATTGAGGATTACAAAGGAAATATGTTTTCTAATACAAGTTATCGCTATTATTATGCCTTGAAAATGAATGCTTGTGCATATAATTTTGATAAAAACGGAGAGATTAAAAATAATGGAAACATAGGTCAAATGGCAAAAGGCTGGTATACGTTTGATCCGATGAAAGATGCAAAAGTGTTCCAAGATTTTGCAAAAGTGAGTAATTTTAGAGTATTCTATAAGAACAACCAACCGTATTATACAGAACTTTTGCAAAGGTATAATCAATTAAATCCAATTCAGAAAATGCAAAATTGGTTGGATAAAAAGTTCGGATTTGGTTATGGTTCATACGCAGTATATTTTTCGCCGTTAATTTATGGAGCGCATTCTACATCGCGTTTTGAGGATAACGGATTTACACAAACTATTATGTTCATTGCTCGTGCAGATTTTGATTCAAAATTGACTCCTACGCAAAATGAATTGTTAGAATCACGTGTTGTATTTACTGAAATCGATCATAATTATGTAAATCCTGTTTCTGATAAATATGTGAAACAAATCAATGAAGCATTGTCAAATCGTAAAAAGTGGGCGAAACCTACAATAACTGATATGTATGAATCACCTTACAAGGTTTTTAACGAATACATGACTTTTGCTGTTTATACATTATATGTTCATGATAATTATAGCAAAACAGATTTGGATAAATATTTGCCAGAATTGAATGGAATGATGAGTAATATGAGAGGTTTTGCGAAATTTACAGATTTTAATCAAGTAATGCTTGCAAAGTACAAAGAAAATCCATCAATTAATATGACTGATTTATATGAATATATGCTTGATTGGTGTAAAAAAGAGAATGAAATAGATTAGTTTTTTATACAAATAATAGATTTTTTTAATTTCAAACATGAAAAATTTCCTACTCAAAAAAGATATACAAATTTCTGCAAAACGATATTTTATCGATGCAATGGGCGCAATGGCTTATGGTTTATTTGCGACTTTATTGGTTGGTACAATTTTGAAAACTATTGGTGAAGAGTTAGATATTTCTTTTTTAACTGATATTGTTTGGCCAGTTGCGAATCAAGCGACAGGACCTGCGATAGCATTGGCTATTGCTTATAGTTTACGAGCACCTCAATTGGTGTTATTTTCGTCAGCAGTTATAGGAATTGCAGCATATCAATTAGGTGGACCTTTAGGTGTTTTTATAGCGACAATTGTAGCGGTTGAAGTGGGAAAAATGGTAGCAGGCGAAACACGTATAGATATTGTAATTACACCGATTATTACTGTTTTGGTTGGAGTAATCTTAGCACAAATCATTGGTCCTTCTGTTCAACAAATGATGAAATGGATTGGTGAAATAATTATATTTTCAACCGATTCTAATCCTTTGATAATGGGAGTTGTAATTGCTGTAATTGTCGGTATGGTTTTGACTTTACCAATTTCATCAGCTGCTTTGTGTCTAATGTTAGAATTAGACGGTTCAGCAGCTGGAGCTGCAACAATAGGTTGTTGTGCACAAATGATTGGATTTGCTACAATCAGTTTTAAGGATAATGGTTTGAAAGGTGTTTTAGCACAAGGATTAGGGACAAGTATGTTACAGGTTCCGAACATTTATAAAAATTGGAAAATTTGGATTCCACCAACTTTAGCTTCAGCGATTATAGGTCCAATTGCAATTATTTATTTCAATATGGAAAATACAGCTCTAGAATCGGGGATGGGTTCTTGTGGTTTGGTTGGACAAATAGGAACTTTCAATGCTATGAAATCTAAATATGATACTTCATATATTTTAACTTCAATATTAATTTTGCAAATCATTGCTCCAGCAATTATTTCATATTTAATTTACATTTTCATGAAAAAGAAAAACTGGATAAAAGATGGTGATATGAAGTTGAGGTAAATAAAAAATCGGTTGGATAATTCCAACCGATTTTTTATTTAGTTTATACAATATTGATTATTGTAATTTCGAAAAATCAATTTGTGGTGCAGTTTGTTTGTTATCAAACTTGAAAGCTGTTCCAGGTTGTTCAATTTCATTAAAAAAGCCTCCCATCTTCAAGAAATATCCAGTAGATGTTGTTCCTCCAGTTGCATCAATACGTTGATTTGCTTTATAAGTTGCATCAACAGTTAATTTTGCTCCATTTACTTTTTTCCATTCTCCATCATAAACCCATTGATTGTTGAAGTTTACTTTTCTAGTTAAGTAACCTTGTGTTGGCATAAAATTTTCTAGGAAAGAGTGAAATCTTTTTAGGTATGTATTTGTTTTAGGGCGTTTAAAGCTTGCGATGATTTGCCAATTATTCGTTTCTGGCATAAAAAACCAAGCTGTATAAGTTGTCGAATTATCACCATTTGGAACACCTTTCAATAAGAATTTATACGTTGTATCGGCTTTCCAATTGTATTTCATATAACTTTGTCCACCAGAACCTTCGTTACCGAATTCTCCTGTTTTCACATTGTCTCCTTTCTTTAACAAAACGATTTTTTCATCATCAGGAATACTTTTTGGGTCATCAGTTACGAAAGGACTCCAAACTGAAAACAAAATACGTCTTTCCGTTTGTGAATTAGCTTGAATTCCGAAATATCCTTCTCCAAAACCGTTTGCCATATAATAAGAACCAATTATATCAGCGTCTTTTGGTACAACGATTTCATTGTAGTAATATGAAACATTTTTCTCTGTAGGGATCTCGTAAGCCAAATGGCAAGAAGGTCCACGTCTCGCCCAATAATAGTACTGCGGATCGTTGCTATAAATAATTCCGTTGTCTACTGCAGTTCCACTAACTATCAAATCTGTAATAGGGATTTCGCCTTTCAATCCGCTTAAATCAACAGAAACATAACCCGGTTTTGAAATAGCGAATGTACCTACAGAAATAGTTTTATCAGTAGATTTCCAATTGTATTTTTTTGTTTTTTTATTGAAACCAACATTTAATTGAGCGTCATTTTTAGCTTCACCCTTTAATTGAATATTAACATTTCCAGTTCCTAAAACTTTGAAATACGTTTTTGTTACATTTTTAGTTTGTGGAGAAATTAAAGCATTCACTTTTGTAACTGTAGAAGATGATCCTTCTTTATGACCGACTTCAAAAGCATTTCCAACCAAAGGAATGTCATAAGTTTTTGTTTGTTGTGCGATTACATTTCCTCCAACCAAAACGGAAAGAGAGAATAAGATGTAATGAATTGTTTTCATGGTGTTAATTTAATTTATATTTTAATAATTCGTATCCCCTCCTTCAAGACTAACTGTATTTGATTCTTTTACAGTTTTTTTAAGAACATTTTTATCATCATTGTTATTCTTCGGTTGATTTATTTCTTTTTCAATGATTTGTGTAGGTGATCTATCTACAGCATTAATTTGTGGTTGGTTTTCTTCAATCTTTTGATTTTCAGTAGTTTTTCGGTTGGTGTTACGCAATTTATCCAACAAACGTTTTGCTTGCTTAGCTTCTTCGGTTCCGTCATAAGCCGTAATTACAATTTCTAAAGCTTGCTCAAAATCGCTATCTTTTCCAGTTTGTTTGATTACATAAGCATTTAATAAAGCAAATTTAGCAATGATAATTTCAGTAGGAAATTTTACAATTACTTCTTGTACTTTTTTCTTTACGTCATCATATTTTTTATCTTGATACAACGTGTATGCAACTTTGTAGGCTTCTAAAGCTTCTTTTGTTTCAGCAGTGATGTATTCAACTTCTGGATTAAGAATATAACCTGCATAAATCGTATTTGGATACTTTGTTAGAATCACATTTTTGTATTCATCTTCTAATTTTTGATCACGATTTTTATAAATACGATACAATTGATAAGTCGCTTTTAATAACACATCATCAGATTTTGGAGGCGAAGCAACCAAGGCTTTCAACTCTTTTCCAGCTAACTCAGCGTTATTGAAAATATCAAAATATCCAGTCCCTAAAGACAATTGCGTTGTATCTCTTACAACTTTCAAGTCATTCAGAGCTTTTTGAGAAGTTGGAATTTGATCTAAATAATAATCAAGTTCAAAACGTCTTGGATCACCAGCAGCAATTTGCCCTGTCAATTCATTCTGTTTATCCTCAATTGCAGTACTTATTGCATTCGAATTTCTCCAATTATCTTTTAAGGAAATTCCTCCCCAAATACGTTGGAATTCTTGCTGTCCAGTTGATTTTAAATTTTGATTATAGAAATAAAATTTTCCTTTATCAGCATTGTTAAAACTCGTCGTGAAACTTGCCGTTTTATTTTCTAACTGAAAAGTTTCCATTTCTTTTTGCTCTTCTATGGCTTGCTTTTCTTCTTTTTTCTTTAATTTTTCGATATAATCTGTAAAGAATTTTGATTGATCTTCTTTTGGAAGTGCAGCAAGTTTTAGAATTGAATCATTTTTCTGAACTAAATAATGTTTCTCCATCAATTTTTTCAAAACATCATTTCGTTTCTGAATACGCGTTTGATCTTCTGGTAAATTATAACTCGTTTGTGCCGAATCATAATAAGCCGAAGCATAAACATAATCGTTTTGCTTGAACTTTATATCACCATAATTTTCGAAAGCACGCCCACGAATATAAGGATCCGACATTGGTTCTTTCAAACTCAATTTTGCATATTCTACAGCATCATCCATTTTGTCAGCTCGAAAAGCCATTTCAGAAATTCCGTAGTATAACTCGTTTTTCTTCGATGCATAAATTCCTTTATTCGAGATGTCCAACAAGTTTTGCTTGTAATTTCCGTAATTATTAATTTTTGGATCAAAATTAGCAGCAATCGCCAACTGTGATTTGATTTCCATATCAAATCCAGGCTTCATTTTATAAACTTGCGTGAAAGCTTCACCAGCCTCTTGTTGTTTTCCTAATTTAGAAAAAACTTGTCCTAACGTATAAAATATACGAACGCGTTCATCTTTATTTGTAGAAAAATATTCGGCTTTTTGTAATGGATCAAGCGCTTCTTCGTACTTTTTTTGATCAATCAAAAATTGAGCATACGTTCGCGCAATCATTGTTTTTAATTCTTTACTTTTATATGGATCGTTTTCGTAAAGTTTTTGTAAAGTTTCGATTCCATCAAAGTAATTTCCACCTTTTATTTCGGCAACAGTTTTGTAAACATGCGCTTCTTGAGCATATTTAGAATCTTTGAAATTTTTGACAACATAGTTTAAAGCATCAAGTGCTTCAAAGTATTTTTTTTGATAAAATAATGATTTTCCAATCAATAAATAAGCGCGTCCCATCAAAGGATTATTTTCTTTTCCTTTGATTAACATTGAATGTTTTTCGATAGCTTTTGAAGCTTTTGCCTCTACAGCAGCAAATCCTACAGGTTTTTCTACTTTATCTTGATTATTTCGATTTCCACCTCCAATACCAAAATTGGATTTATTAAATCCACCTACATTGGTAGAATCTGAAACAGAAAAATATTCTATTCCAACAGGTAAAATCTTCGAGTAATTTTCTACATAATTCGTTTGCAGTTCTGTGTTCTTTTTTTCTAACTCATCCTCAGCATTGAATACTCCATTAAACCACGATGTCATCTTGTGATATTGTCGGTTTTTGAAACTATTTTTTTGCGTAGAACAGCCGATTAAAAAACTTGCGGCGAAGATACTCATTACAATCTTTTTCATGATAGCGAATAAAAACAAATCTACAATAAAACGTTCGATTAGAAAAAATCTTGTATCCCTCGAAAAAATAAGATAATTTTATGTGGAATAGAAATAATAGAGAAGCGACTTTTTACGGGATGATTATAAAATGATAGCTAACGTTTTAGCTTTAATGTAATTAGTGATTTGACTAAGAAAAATCATTGCAATTGTTGTTAAATTATTTAGAATATTCGTTTAAATTCGACCAATAATAATGTTTTAAAGGAACAGCATGAAAGCTTTTTTAGCGAAAATTTTTGCAAAATACATTGTCAACAAAGAACAAAAGTGGATAAATCATCCGCTAGAAACACAAGACAAAATTCTAAATGAATTGATTATTGCTGCAAAAAATACAAAGTTTGGAGTTGATCATCATTTTGAATCAATCAAAAATTATGAAGATTTCAAATCGCAAGTTCCAATCAACGATTACGAAGGGTTGAAACATTATTTTGATGAGGTAATTGAAGGGAAACTTAATATTCTATGGCCTGGAAAACCTCTTTATTTAGCTAAAACTTCTGGAACTACTTCTGGTGCAAAATATATTCCGCTTACAAAAGAATCCGTTCCTTCGCATATAAATTCTGCTCGAAATGCTTTATTGTTTTATATTAATGAAACAAAGAATTCTAATTTTGTTGACGGAAAAATGATTTTCTTACAAGGAAGTCCAATTCTCGAAGATATAAACGGATTGAAAGTTGGTCGACTTTCTGGAATTAGTGCGCATTTTGTTCCAAATTATTTACAAAAAAATCGTTTGCCGTCTTATGAAACAAATGTGATTGAAGATTGGGAAACGAAAGTGGATAGAGTAGTGGATGAAACGGTGAAAGCTGATATGACGCTGATTTCTGGGATTCCGCCTTGGTTGATTATGTATTTTGAACGATTGATTAAAGTTTCTGGAAAAGAAAACGTTCAGTCGATTTTTAAGAATTTACAATTAATGGTAACAGGAGGTGTAAATTATGAACCTTATCGTGATAAAGTGAATCAATTAATTGGTCGAAAAATAGATTGTATTCAGACTTATCCTGCTTCAGAAGGGTTTATTGCATATCAAGATTCACAAAAAAGTGATGATTTATTGCTTTTACTGAACAACGGAATTTTTTATGAATTTGTTCCAGTTGATGAATTTTTTGATGAAAATCCAACCCGAATTTCCTTGAAAGATGTTGAAATTGGAAAAGACTATGTTCTAATTCTCAATACAAATGCAGGTTTGTGGGGATATAATATTGGTGATACAGTTCGTTTTACGTCGATAAAACCTTATAGAATTGTTGTTTCTGGTCGAATCAAACATTATACATCTGCTTTTGGAGAACATGTAATTGGTCACGAAGTGGAGCAGGCGTTACAAAAAACTTTAGAAAAACATCCAGCGAGTGTAAATGAGTTTACAGTTGCGCCTCAAGTTAATCCAGCAGAAGGTTTGCCTCATCATGAATGGTTAATCGAGTTTGATAAAAAACCTGAGAATTTAACAATTTTTAATCAAGAATTGGATGCACAAATGCGTCGTCAAAATACATATTATGATGATTTGATTACGGGAAATATTTTGCGTCCACTTGTTGTTTCTGAGGTTAAAACAGAAGGTTTTCAGCATTATATGAAATCGATAGGGAAATTGGGTGGACAAAATAAAGTTCCTCGTTTGTCTAATAACCGCGAAATTGCAGATGAATTTTACAGTCTAAACTTAATTACTACAAATTGAACACACACAGAACAATAGATAAAATGATTTACAAAACGGTAAAAAGTTCATTGGTAACTTTTTCGCAATTAATGCTTCCATCACATTCCAATTTTAGTGGAAAAATTCATGGTGGATTCATTCTTTCTCTACTCGATCAAATTGCATTTGCATGTGCTTCCAAATACTCTGGAAAGTACTGTGTAACAGCATCTGTGGATAGAGTAGATTTCTTAACGCCAGTAGAAGTAGGAGAATTATTAACCCTAAAAGCATCGGTTAACTATGTAGGAAGAACGTCAATCGTTGTAGGAATTCGAGTAGAAAGTCAAAACATCCAAACGGGCGAAATTAAACATTGTAATTCGTCTTATTTTACGATGATTTGCAAAGAAGAAAATGGAGAAAAAGCTGAAGCTCCAAAATTAATTTTGAAGAATTTGAATGAAGTTCGACGCTTTTATAAAGCTTTGCATCGAATTGAAGAACATACAAAAGCAAAAGAGCAAGTTAAAAATTCGATTGATTATAAATCGCAAGATTTAATTGATCATTTATTGGACAATCATTTCGTGAAAATAGAACTAGATTAAAGTTTTTACATCATTAATAAATAACTCAATTCTGAAAATGAATTGAGTTATTTTGTTTATAGGGTTTTGATAAATAGTTTATATTTTATCTCCTAATTGTTATGCTCCAAAAAATTGATTATTGAATTTGAGTGGCATTACTAAATTGCAAATTATTTAATTTTAAGAAAATTAGGCATTGTATTTGTTTTATCGATTCTTAATATCAAAACCAAACTTTTTATTTAATTCATTATTATGAAAACTCTCTTCAAATTTTTATTACTATTCATTGCAAGTACAACTATTTCATTTGCTCAATCTTCTGGTTTAAATAGTCAATTAATACAAACAAATTTTAGTAAAAATATCTCTAAATCTTCAAATCCTATTAGTTTTGCTGTAGCAGGAAGTGTATTTGTTTTAGCTTTTTGTGCTTTTCGTTTCAGAAAAAAAATTGTCTAAAACGAAACAAATCATTTTTTAGAAATCAGAAAAACGATTTAATTTCTAAATTTGTAAAATGAAATATTTATTCATTTTACTTGTATTGTTAGTGCTGTTTGTTATTTACAAAAAATTAAAAACAGTTCAAATTGAAAAACCACTTCCGAAAGAAGAAGAACCAAAAATATCGTTTTTAAAAATTGAAAAAAATGATGATTTGATTGATGATTCTAATCAACAAATTTCAGAATTTCAAGTAAAAATAGATTCGGTAACAAAGAAAAAAAATACATTAGAATTCTTAATTTCTATTCAAAATAATACCGAAAAAACAGTTCGTATAAATATCGTTGAAGCTGATTTTTATTCAAATTCTTCTCAAAAAAAGATCAAAGCTGATGTTACATTTTATGGAGAATTGGCAATGGGAACAAATGATATTTTATTGAAAAATACCATTTTACCCGATTCTCATCTTATCCGAAATATTTATTTTTTCGAAACAGATTTAATTCATTTTAACCAAAATGATTATCTGGAAATTGATATAGAGATTAATGGAGAACATCATCAGTTCAAAAATTATTTTCATCAAACAACTTTCGAATCGATTAAATACATTCAGTAATCCGATTTTTTGATTTGAATTGTAAGGCTTAATTTTGCATTTCAGAATTTAGAGATATGAAACATATACAATTGATGCTTGGAAGCTTGATGCTTTTTGGATTAACAGCTTGTCAAACACCAAAAATAGTTACTGAACAACAACCAGTTCAGCAAAAAAGTTTACAAGTTGATGGTAAAATTTATGCTGCATTTTTTCAACAACGTGCTGCTGAATATCAAGCCTTAAGCCAGCAAGCTTATAATGTTGCTAAAATGAGATTGGATGAAGCAATTGCGACAAAAGGCGCAAAACCTTTAGCGATTGTAACGGATATTGACGAAACTTTTTTGGATAATTCGTACTATGCAGTAGAAATGGCGCGTCAAGGAAAAACGTGGTCGCAAGAAACTTGGGCAAATTGGACGTCGAAAGGAATTGCAACTCCTTTGGCTGGTTCTCAAGAGTTTTTTCAGTATGCAGCGAGTAAAGGTGTTCAGATTTTTTACGTTACAAATCGATACGAAGTAGAGCGTCCTGGAACTTTGGCAAATTTAGAAAAATACAATTATCCAATTCAAAGTGCTCAGAATTTGATTTTGAGAAGTAAAGAAAGTAGCAAAGAAGCACGTCGTCAAAATATTTCGAAAGATTATGACATTGTTTTATTGTTAGGAGATAGTTTAACAGATTTTTCTTCTTTATTTGATAATCATAAATCTGAAAAAGAAAGAGCGGCAGCTGTAGAAACTTTAAAATCTGAATTTGGAAAACGATTTATTGTATTGCCGAATGTTGGATATGGAGATTGGGAATCTGCAATATTTGATTACAAATATGACTTGACGCAAGAGCAAAGAGATTCGATTATATACGAAGCTGCGAGAGAAACTCCTGTGAAATAAAGAATAAATACACAATGAAAACTGTCTTAATCGGACAGTTTTTTTTTGATTTATAAAAAAGTGAGAAATTAAATTTTAAATACATTTAACATGTTTTTGTTAAAAATAATCTATTAATTATTATTTGATCTGTAAAAAAATAATATTTATTTATTGAATATATAGTTTTTTTCTTTGTGCTGTATAATATTTAAGCATTCACCTATTTGTAAATTAAACTATAAATAACCTATATTTATAAGCTGGTTGTTTAGGCAATCATCAACCAATATTTAAAAAAAAATTATATCAAAACACATGAGTCAATCACAAAAAACTAATTGGGGTCAATTTATCCCACTGGTTACAGTATTCTTCTTTTGGGGATTCGTAGCGGCAAGTAATGAAATTTTAATTCCAGTTTTTAAAAAATCATTTGATTTATCCCAAGCCGAAAGTCAATTAGTCGCAGTAGCTTATTATATCGCTTATACGGTTGGAGCTTTAATTTATATGGGCGTTTCATTATTAGCTAAACAAGATTTAATCAATAAATTTGGGTATAAGAATTCATTATCTTTTGGACTTCTTTTATCAGCTATTGGAACGCTTTTTTTTATTCCAGCAGCCAATACAGGATCATTTCCTTTAATGTTAACAGGTTTGTTTACTGTAGGTCTAGGTTTTTCGTTGCAACAAACTGTTGCTAATCCGCTTGCAATTGCTTTAGGAGATGCAAGTACTGGATCTCAACGTTTAACATTAGCTGGAGGTATTAATAACTTAGGAACTACAATTGGACCTTTAATTGTTGCTTATGCAATTTTTGGTGCAGGAGGAGAAGGAGAAACAACTTTGAGTATAGAAGCAGTTAAAATTCCATATTTGTGTTTGGGTGTTGCTTTTTTAGCTGTTGCTATTTTCTTGAAATTTTCGTCTTTACCAAATCATCCAGAACAAGAAGAGGATAGTGCGATTGCAACTTCAAAAAATGATAAATCATCAGCCTTAAAATATCCTCAATTATTATTAGGAATGCTTGCGATCTTCTTATATGTAGGTGTAGAAGTTTCTACTGTAAGTAATTTACCAGCATATATGCACAATGAATTAGGGTTCGATATACAAGGAGTAACACCATATGTTTCGTTATATTGGGCAAGTATGATGATTGGTCGTTGGGGTGGTGCAGCAGAAGCATTTGGTTTAGATAAGACAAAAACATTGGCTCTTAAATTTATAGCACCTTATTTAGCTTTTGGGATTTTCTTATTAGTTAATTACATTGCAGGGCATGATTTGAAACCATTTTATCTATATAGTGTAATTATTTTAATAATGATTTTAGCTTCTTTATGGACAAATGGAAACCCTGCTAAAATGTTATTAACTTTCTCAATTATTGGAATTGTAGCATTATTAATCGGAATGAATACAACTGGTTTAGTCTCTATTTATTCTATTACAAGTGTTGGTTTGTTCTGTAGTACATTATGGCCTTGTATTTTTGCATTAGCAATTAATGGTTTAGGAAAAAACACTTCGCAAGGAAGTAACTTCTTAATTATGATGATTATGGGAGGAGGATTAGTAAGTATATTCCAAGGGTATATTGCAGATTTATCAACTGTTCATTCTAGTTATATTGTTTGTATTTTATGTTTTGTGTATCTTGTATTTTATGCAATTGCAACGCCTAAAATTCTTAAAAAACAAGGAATAAATCTTGGTGAAGTTAAATCTGAAGGAGGACATTAGGAAGATTTAATATTTAGTAATTTAATAAAAGGCTGTTTTATAATTTATTATAAAACAGCCTTTTCAGTTATTGAATTAATATAATAGGTGAAGGGACAAGAGAAACAACAAATTACAACATTTTGACAAGGTTCTAGAAAATATTCTAATTAGAATAATTCAAATACCACTACCCAGACAGCATCGCTATAAATCTATTTACTGGTCTAGGGATTAGTGCTAATGGAGAAAATTATATTACTGCTCAAAAAATAAATTAGTGAGTTAATAAAAAACTCAACCATTTGGTTGAGTTTTTTATTTCTTACGATATGCCAATATTTTATCAATACGATTACCGTCTTTGTCTACAATTTCTAGTGTCAAATCTTCTACTTCTACCTTATCACCAACATTTGGAATGGTTTCGTATTTATCTAAGAAAATTCCAGCAACGGTAACATATCTATTTTCGATGTCTTCGTCGATATCAATCTCAAAAAACTTCTCGAATTCATAGATCGAAAATTGCCCATCGATCAACCATGTACCATCTTCACGTTCTACGATTTCGTAATCTTCGTCTTGGTTCTCTGGTGTATCACCAACCAATTCGTCCAAAATATCGTTTATTGTTACAATTCCAGCCGTCGTACCATATTCGTCTAAAATAATGGCAAAATGTGCTTGTGAATTCTGTAACATTTCCAACAAAGGATAACTAAACGAATTTTCATTGACAAAAATAGGTTTGTGTATAAATTTTTTCAGGCTAAAATCTTCCTTACTTACACCAAACATATCTTTTAGTTTCAAGATACCAACGATTTCGTCCAGATTATTGTTCTTCGTAACAGGGTAGGCTGAATATTTATTTTTCTTAACTTTTGCATGCGCTTTCTCATAATCATCCGAAATATCTAATGAAGCAATTTCCGAACGATGCGTTGCTAACGTGTTCACACGACGATCTCCAAGCTCGAAAACACGTTCTAAGATTTCGTGTTCTTTTTCCTGAATTTCACCACCTTCTGTACTTTCTTTGATGATATTTTTAATTTCTTCTTCCGAAACAACTTCGCTGCTATCGTCTTTAATACCAAACAATTTTAAGAAAAAATTATTGGTAACTGTTAACAACCAAACGAATGGAGAAGTGATGATAGATAACCATTTCATCGGTTTCGAAACAATAGTAGAAACCATTTCAGGAAATTTCATTCCCAAACGTTTTGGTAATAATTCGCCAAATACAATCGAAAAATAAGTGATGATTACTACCATAATAATTGGAGAAAGTGTTTTGGCGTAAGGTGCAATGAAAGAAATAGATGTTAAAAATTCTGTTAAATTTGCAGTTAGTTTATCACCCGAGAAAACCCCTAATAAGATACCAATAAGGGTAATTCCGATTTGTACGGTTGATAAAAATTTGTTCGGATTCTCAGCAAGTTCTAAAGCCGTTTTAGCACCAGAACTTCCTTTCTTCATTTGATTTTCTAATTTGAATTTTCTTGACGAAACAAGTGCCATTTCTGACATGGAAAAAATTCCGTTCAATAAAATCAATACGATTATTATAACAATCTCCACTTTTATTCTTTAATTTTGATAAAAATAAACCAAAATCTAATACTTACCATAATGTCTCAATTTAATATTATGAAATTTTCTTATTTAATTTTACTTGCTTTTATGCTAAATGCTGGTTGTGCTTTCGGTAACAGCGATCAAACTCCAGAAGAAACAGATACTATTTTACCTACTTTTACAACGGCTGAATTGATTGGTAAAGGCAACCCTACGATGGTTGGAAATGGGTATAAATTGTTGCCAGAAGTTGCAAAACAATTTGAATTAATGAAAGCTGATGCACAAAAAGCAGGTTTTAAAATACAAGTGATTTCGAGCTATAGAAATTATACGTATCAAAACGGAATTTGGGAGCGCAAGTATAAAGCAAATCAAGCGAAGAAAATTGCAGCGAAAGAAAACATCGAAAAGATTATTGAATATTCTACCATTCCAGGAACTTCTCGTCACCATTGGGGAACTGATTTGGATATTATAGACGGAACGCGCGGAATACCAGCAGATCCGTTGAATGAGAAACATTTTAACGAAGGAGGATCAATGCATAAATTTAAACTTTGGTTAGATGAAAATGCATCTAAATATGGTTTTTATTTGGTGTACACGGATAATTCAGCGAGAAAAGGATTCAAATATGAACCGTGGCATTTTACGTATAAAGCGATTTCTGAACCGATGTTACAAGCTTATAAAAAGCTTGATATTAAAAAGGTTTTACAAGAAAATAAATTGTTAGGAAGCGAAAATTTTACAGATGATTTTATCGAAAAATATCGAAAAGAAAATATTTTGGATATAAATCCTGTTATTAAATAGTTAAAGCTCCTTTTTGGAGCTTTTTTTGTGGTATCTTTAAATAAAATTTAAGAGATTATACTTTCTGATGAGATTAACATTTTTCATATCGTTATTTTTGAGCATGAGTTTACTAACTTTTGCCAAACAATCGATTGTGAAAGATTTGGATGGCGATGGAAAGTTTGACAAGGTTTCAATTAATTTTGAAACGAATAAAATAGAGTTTTTACTTTCTGATACTGAATATAAAAAGCAGAGTAGTTTAGCTTTTAATGAATTGGATCGTAATACGAAGATTGAGGAAACAAAGAAAGGTTTCAAGATTATCAATAAAATAGGAGATGTTTTGTTTACATCTTATTTTCGATACAATCGTCAGACAAAAAAGATTGAATTATCTGCCATAAAACGTTCAATAGTTTCGGATGATTATTCGAAAGAAAATGGCGAATCAACTTTTATTACAGCTACAAAAGAGTTTATTGCGAAATGGAATAGTTTGGATAAATCATCAAATAAAGTGATTGCTTTACCAACGCTAAAAACTAAAATTGATTTGGATGTTATTTCTTTGAATGATTTTAATGATGCATTTCTGAATAAATTTAATCAACAAAGTTTGACTTTTTATAAAGCTGAAATCTCCAAGCAAAAATAATTATTGCTCCAAATCTATTGTTCTGAATGTTAGATTAATTCGTGGCGAATTTACTTTTTTAGTAGGAGGTAAGCGATGCAGCCAATAATCTTGTGTTTCATTTTTCATAACTAATAAACTACCACTTGCAAGATTTAAAGCAATTACTTCTTTAGTTTCTTTATGTTTAAAACCAAATTTACGTTCAGCGCCGAAACTTAGCGAGGCAATTGCGCCATGACGTTTCAATTGTTTTTCACCATCACTATGCCAAGCCATCCCTTCGGAACCATCGTGATATAAATTTACCAAACAAGAATTATAAGTTTCGCCAGTTTTTTCCTCAGCTAATTTTTTTAATTCAAGTAAAGTATCAGTCCAAGGCAAAGCTGTTTTCATGATTTTGGAATAGGTATAAGCAAATGGAAAATCTCCATACCAAGCAATTTTTCGTTTAGTTTCTATCAATTTTCCAAATATTATTGCTTGATCGTTTTTCCATTCAATTTCATTTAATAATATAGAATAATAATGATGCGCTTTTTCATCGGTCATAATTTGTCCAAAATAATTTACAGTTCCATCTTTTGGAAGTAGATTTTGTTGTCCGTCAAATAAATCGTTAAAAAGATCCATTTATAGTTTTATATGATCAAAAATAAGGAATTTAGATTTAATTCAGTTAATGTAATGTGCAGATAAATAAAGTTTTACTAACGTTTGTTATTTAAAATTTAATATTGAATAAGTCAAAAAAAAATTGGATTATATAATTTTTTATTTATTTTTATTTAACCAAAATTTAACACAATATGAATAAATTGATTTTTAAGAACACAATTAAGTTCTTCCTTGTAAGTAGTATTTTACTTCTTGTTTCTGTCTTTTTAAAAATGTTAAATGTAGATCATGCGGATTTTATCTTGAACATCAGTTTCTCGGTTACAATTATTTCGCTTATCGCTGTAATGATGAGTTATAAGACTATAAGGGGGAAAAACAATTTTTCTATGGATTAATTTTTACGTATTAATTTAATTAATAATTTTGGTTGTTTATTTGTGAAAAGATAAACAACCAACTATTGTTATTTTAATAAACTGCCTCAGCGATTCTTTTTGTATTTATAGAATTACTCATTGTATAAAAATGTAATCCAGGAACACCAAAATCGATCAACTCTTTACATTGTTGAATACACCATTCAATTCCGATTTCCTTGATTCGTTCCTTATCTTTCGACTTCAAAACTTCCATTGCCAAAGCTTCTGGTAAGTCCAAATAGAAATTTTGTGGAATCGACGTTAGTTGATTGAAAGTTGTCAAAGGTTTTATACCCGGAATAATCGGAATATTAATATCCATTTCGCGACATTTTTTAACGAAATCAAAATATTTCTGATTATCAAAAAACATTTGCGTCACGATATAATCAGCTCCCAATTCCACTTTCTTTTTCAAATAATACAAATCCATTGCAAGATTTGGTGATTCGAAATGCTTCTCAGGATAACCCGCTACACCAATACAAAAATCCATTGCATGCGATTCTTGTAGTTCGTCGTCTAGATAATTTCCTGTATTCAAAGCAGTAATTTGCTCAATCAATTCCGAAGCATTTGCATGTCCACCAACTTCAGGAACAAAAGATTTTTCCGATTTTATAGGATCTCCACGTAAAACCAAAAGATTGTCAATTCCCAAGAAATTCAAATCGATTAACGCATCTTCTGTATCTTCTTTTGTAAATCCACCACAAATCAAATGCGGAATTGCGTCTATCTTATAATGATTCTGTATTGCAGCACAAATTGCAACTGTACCAGGACGTTTTCGTACCTGATAACGTTTCAATAACCCATTTTCTTTCTGTTTGTAAATATACTCTTGACGATGATAAGTTACATCGATAAAAGCTGGATTTAACTCAACTAACGGGTCTAAAGTTTTGAACGTCGCATTGACATCTTGTCCTTTCAAAGGCGGTAAAATCTCTACAGAAAATAATGGTTTTCCGTTTGCGCGTTCTATATGTTCGGTAACTTTCATTCTTTATTTTATCGTTTAGCGAAGTTCGAATCTCGAATTTCGATTATATATTTTCTTTTATATGGGCGTTTCCTTCGGGCGGGCTTTTCGTTACAATCTTTTTTGTTAATTTCGACTTCGTCCAATCAACAAAAAAGGATTTTCACTACAATCCCTAACGCATTTTTTTATTTTGTTCTACGTTCGTTGTCATTCCGAGCTTGTCGAGGAATCTGAGATTCTTTATTTCGAAATGCTCATTTTGAATGATAAATTTTATTTTTACTTAATGCTTTTACGCCAAATTAGGACTCAACCAACGTTCAGCTTTATCAAGTTCTATATTTTTACGTTTCGCAAAATCTTCAACCTGATCCATTTTTATTTTACCAACTCCGAAATATTTTGCTTCTGGATTTCCAAAATAATAACCCGAAACAGATGAAACTGGATACATCGCCAACGAACTTGTTAACTCAATCCCTGCATTTTTCTCTACATCCAAAATTTTGAAAATTGTTTCTTTTTCTAAATGGTCAGGACATGCAGGATAACCAGGAGCAGGACGAATGCCTTTATATTTTTCTGAAATTAATTCGTCATTTGATAAAGTTTCATCTTTCGCATAACCCCAAACTTCTGTACGAACATATTTGTGCAAATATTCTGCATAAGCTTCAGCTAGACGATCGGCAATTGCTTTCACCATAATCGAATTGTAATCATCTAAATTTGTTTCGTAAGCATTAGCAACTTCTTCAATTTCATGACCAGCTGTGACAGCAAATGCACCGATATAATCTTGAATTGCTGAATCTTTCGGCGCAATAAAATCAGCAATCGAAATATTTGGTTGTTTTTTCGATTTTTTCGCTTGTTGACGAAGTGTATAAAACTCCTCTATTTTATTATTATTTTCATCAAACAATTCAATCGTATCATCGTTTACTGTATTCGCTTTAAAAAGTCCAAAAACAGCTTTCGGTTTAGCTAAATTTTCAGCTTCAATTTTATTTAACATTGACAAAGCATCTACATATAATTCTTTGGCATTTGTTCCGACAATTTCATCATCTAAAATCGCAGGAAATTTACCATGTAAATCCCATGTTTTGAAAAATGGCGTCCAATCGATAAAATCTCTTAATTCAGAAACTGTTGTTTGATGTGTAAAAACACCTAATTTATTTGGTTTAAAAGGTTTATTTTCTTCAAAATCAACTTTTAGTTTATTTTTTCGAGCATCTTCAATCGATAAGTATTCCTTTGATACAGCACGATTTAAGAAACCTTCTCTAATTTTTATGTAATCAGTAGTAGTTTCTGTTAGCAATTCCTCCTGTTGATTTCCAATCAATTTTTGACAAATCGTAACCGAACGAGAAGCATCTAAAACATGAATTGCTTTGTCATATTCTGGTGCAATTTTTACAGCTGTATGTGCCTTAGAAGTTGTTGCGCCACCAATCATCAGTGGAATATCAAGATTAAGACGTTTCATTTCTCTGGCAACATGCACCATTTCATCTAAGGATGGAGTAATCAATCCAGAAAGACCAATCACATCGACATTATTTTTTTGCGCTTCGTCTAAAATTGTTTCAGAAGAAACCATTACGCCTAAATCGATAATCTCGAAACCATTACAGCTTAAAACGACTGAAACAATATTTTTTCCGATATCGTGAACATCACCTTTTACAGTTGCCATTAAGATTTTAGAAGGCTCTTTGTCTGTTTTATTTCTAAGTTTTTCTTCCTCTAAAAATGGCGTTAAATAAGCAACAGATTTTTTCATTACGCGAGCCGATTTAACTACTTGAGGCAAGAACATTTTTCCGCTTCCGAAAAGATCTCCAACAACGTTCATTCCGTCCATCAAAGGACCTTCAATAACACGTAATGGCGAACCAATTTTTTTCAAAGCTTCTGCAGTATCTTCGTCAATAAATTCTGTAATTCCTTTTACTAAAGAAATTTCAATACGCTTTTCTAAAGGTAATTCGCGCCAAGCATCATCTTTCTTTTTCTCTTTTGTAACACCTTTTAGATGTTCGGCAAAATCAATCAAACGCTCTGTTGCATCGTCACGTCGATCCAATAAAACATCTTCAACGTGTTCTAATAAATCTTTTGGAATATCATCGTAAATCTCAATCATTTCTGGATTGACGATTCCCATGTCCATTCCGTGTTTAATGGCGTGATATAAAAACGCCGTGTGCATCGCTTCACGAACCGCATTGTTTCCACGGAAGGAAAATGAAACATTCGAAACTCCACCCGAAACTAACGCATGCGGAAGATTTTCTTTGATCCATTTTGTTGCATCAAAAAAATCGATGGCATTACGGCGATGTTCTTCCATTCCTGTTGCAACTGGGAAAATATTCACATCAAAAATGATATCTCTTGGATTGAAATTTACTTGATTTACCAAAATATCATACGAACGTTTTACGATTTCGATTCGACGTTCATAATTATCCGCTTGACCTTTCTCATCAAACGCCATAACCACTGTTGCAGCACCGTAACGTTTAATTTTCTTCGCATGTTCGATAAATAATTCTTCTCCCTCTTTTAAAGAAATTGAGTTGACAATCGCTTTACCTTGAACATTTTTTAGACCAGCTTCAATAATTTCCCATTTCGAAGAATCAATCATAATTGGAACTTTCGAAATATCAGGTTCAGAAGCAATCAAACGCAAATATTTTACCATAGAAGCTACACCATCAAGCATACCTTCATCCATATTGATATCGATAATTTGCGCGCCACCATCCACTTGGTCACGTGCAACCTGAAGTGCTTCTTCAAATTTTTCTTCTTTGATTAATCGCAAGAATTTTTTAGAACCAGTTACATTTGTACGTTCGCCAACGTTTACAAAGTTTGAATTTTCTCGTACAATTAAAGGTTCTAATCCAGAAAGTTGAATTTTTACGCCTGACATTGTTCACTAATTTTTCGAGGTTCGTATTCTTTTGCTAAATCTGCCATCAATTTGATATGATCTGGTGTAGTTCCACAACATCCACCCAAAATATTAACCAATTTTTTATCTAAGAAAGGTTTGATAAAATCTCGCATCATTTCAGGAGTTTCATCGTATCCACCGAAAGCATTTGGTAAACCGGCATTTGGATATGCGCTCACATAAAATGGCGCTTTTTCGGCTAAAACTTCCAAATATGGAATTAAATCTGTTGCACCTAAAGCACAATTTAATCCAACTGAAATTAAATCAATATGTTCTAACGAAATCAAGAAAGCTTCGGTTGTTTGTCCAGAAAGGGTGCGTCCAGATTTATCTGTAATTGTACCAGAAGCCATTAATGGAACATTAAATCCAGTTTTTTCTATCGCATCTTGAATGCCATAAAATGCTGCTTTTGCATTTAAAGTATCAAAAATAGTTTCAACAAGTAAAATATCGGCACCAGCTTCTAACATTGTTTTTGCTTGACGATAATAAACATTTGCCAATAAATCAAAATCCACATCGCGATAACTCGGATCATTTACTTGTGGCGAAATAGAGGCTGTCTTGTTCGTAGGGCCTAAAGAACCAACAACAAAACGAGGTTTATCTGACGTAGAAAACTCTTCACACGCTTCTTTCGCTAAACGAACGGCTTCGTAATTTAATTCATCAACCAAATCAACCATATCATAATCAACCATAGAAATAATATTGGCATTGAACGTATTTGTTTCAATCAAATCTGCTCCAGCAGCCAAATATTCTCGGTGAATATCTTTTATGATTTGAGGTTGGGTTAAAACCAATAAATCGTTATTTCCTTTTAAAGAAGTATGAAAATCTTTGAATCGTTCTCCACGATAATCTTCTTCTTGTAAATTGTGCTTTTGGATCATCGTTCCCATTGCACCATCTAAAATAACAATACGCTCTTTTAGTATATCGTCTAATTTCATTCTAAATATTTTAAAAGCCTTATGGGAAGAAGTGTGAGGTGAGTGTCCTTATCTTTCTCTATTTGAGTAGGATTTAGCACCCAACTATACTTTGGGTTGCTAAGATTTCAACGGGCCTATTCCCTCCATCTTTCTTTATAAAGCTATGTGCAAAATTATTTAAAGTATTGAGAATAAAAAAATCAAGATTGAAAAAAACGAGTTCGAAACTTGGTTCATAGAAATAATTTTTGTTTGAAATAGTTTAAAATCTCTAATAGGTCATTTTTGAAATTTATTTTAGAAAATATTTCTTTAAAATTACTATTTTAAAGAAATAATATTTTAATTAGTTATTGAAAATTGCAGTTTTTAGAATATTTTTAATAAAAATAGGGTTTTATTAAAAATTATTAAGATTTGTTTTTTCTTTTAATTGTATTTTTTAGAAAATTATTTTTATATATTAATATTTATAGAATAAAATTCATTATTTATATATTTTTGTTACTGATTACGGAAAATATTAAATAATTACAATGAAATTAATTTGGAAATATAGAATTCTTTCACCTAAATTTGTCCTCAGAATAGTTCATTAAAATTTACATTTTATCAAGAAAAGTGGAGGGAAATGGCCCAAAGAAACTTTAGCAACCTGATTAATGAATCAAGGTGCTAAATCCATCCTTATAGGAAAGATGAATAAAAACTACTGTAAACCAATCTTCAATAATATTCTTTATTCAAAATGGTTCAATTGTTTTTATGCGATTGAACCATTTTTTTTCTTCACTTTTCTTTGGTAAATAATTAAAAACAAAACAAATAAATGAAAAAAATAAATATCGGATTGTTCGGATTTGGAGTTGTAGGAGAAGGAATTTACAAGGTATTGGAAGAAAAACCACAATTGAATGCTGCAATTAAAAAAATTGTAATTAAAGATAATTCTAAATCTAGAAATGCTCCGTCTGAATTATTTTCGACTAATGCGGATGATATTTTAAATGACGATGAAATAAATGTTGTTGTTGAGTTAATTTCGGATGCTGATGCGGCGCATGAAATCATTATAAAAGCGTTCAATAAAGGTAAACATGTGGTAAGTGCAAATAAAAAATTGATTGCAGATCATCACAAAGAATTATTGGATTTGCAAGCACAAAACAATGTTTCTTTTCTTTATGAAGCCTCTGTTTGCGGGTCAGTTCCGATTATTAGAAATCTAGAAGAATATTTTGATAACGATTTATTGAATTATGTATCTGGAATTGTAAATGGGACAACAAATTACATTTTGACGAAAATGGCGAATGAAAATGAGTCGTATCAAGATGCCTTAAAAGCAGCGCAAGAAAGTGGTTTTGCAGAAGCTGATCCAACGGCTGATGTAGAAGGTTTTGATGCGTCGAGTAAATTAGCAATTATTACGTTGCATGCTTTCGGTAAAAAGATTGATGTTGATCAAGTTATTCGAAAAGGAATTACTTCATTGAAAGTTGAAGATTTTAAATACGCAAAAGAAAAAAATTATACAATAAAGTTGATTGCGAATTCTAAAATTAATCATCAAACGGGTGAAATTACATCAACAGTTTTGCCAACTTTTGTTGAATTAAATAAAACAATTGCGCTTGTGAATAACGAATATAATGGAGTTTTGATTGGAAGTTCGCTTTCAGATGAGCAATTTTTATATGGAAAAGGAGCAGGGCGTTTCCCAACTTCTTCGGCTGTTTTGAGTGATATTTCTGCGTTGAAATATGATTATCAATATTCGATTCGAAAATATGAAAACAAAGAAGAAGGAGTTTTTAATCAAACAGGAAAGAAGCGAATTTATATCGGTTTTGAGAATCAAGCAGATGATGTTTCAAATATTTTTGATGAAATAGAAGAACGTTATCAGAGTAAAAATTACAATCATATTGTTGGTGTGATTGATATAGAAAAGCTCAAACAAAAAGAGACTATTGAAAATCCAAAACTTTCGATAATTGCGTTTGAGTAAATTTTTGTGATTAAAAAGCCTCAATATTAATTGAGGCTTTTTTGTAAATCTAAAAATTAAGGTTTTTGTAAATACTTTTTCAATAAAAGTTTTAGTGGTTTATTTTTAATTAATCCAGCATAAGTCATTTCAATTTTAAAATCTTTTGAGATTAAAACCCAATATGGATAACTAATTTGTTCGTTTTTATCAATAAATTCTTCCAAAAATGGATGAGTTTTTTTATTCGATTTAGGTTCATATTTTTTGTTTAAAAAAATAATAGATTCATTTGTTTCTGCATCAAATTCAATAAAATAAATGTCATTATTTAGAATTTGAAGTAATTCATCATCTTTTTCTAATTGTTTCTTTTGAATCATACAGTAACTACACCAATTGGTTGAAAAATAAAGCAGAATTGGTTTAGGATTTTCATTAAAAATTGAATTAAATTTTTCTAATGAAATCTGTGCTTGGAGATTCAATGATGATAAAATGAATATGAAGTACCAGATTTTCATTAACGTAAATTGTATCGGACACCTATAAAACCTCTTGTTCCCTGCATAGGTGTATAGCTGTAATCATTTGGCTCAAAAATAACATCGTTTCTTCCTTTAGGAGGAGTAATGCCATTTCCTGGTTCTCCGAATGGATCCCACCAACGAGCAATAACATCGCCTTTTGGTAAAACATTAAAAATATTTTTTACTCCACCATAGATTTCAATATTATTTTTGAATGATTTACTCAATTGAATATTGGCAATAAAAGTTGGCTTTGAATATTCAGGTCGATAATCATTTTCTACGCGAGGTAATTTCATTTTGTCATTATAATTGGCGGTTAAATCAATAGTAAAACCTTTTTTGAATGCATAACTTGCTAAGAAATTTCCAGACCATTTCGGTGCGTGATATTGAACTTCTTTTTCGCCATTTTCTTTTTTGTAAACATCCATATAGGTTGCGCCAAGCATTATTTTTAGAGGAAAGTCAAATGTTGCATCTATATTTAAAGAAACTCCTTGAGATATTGCGTGTCCATCTAAATTGTCATAGATAATCTTTGTTTCGTCAGTATCTGTATCAGCAATAATTTTGTTTGTGAAATAAGAATAGAATGTTGTGAAATCAAAATTTAGAGCTGCAAAAGAAGTTGGTAGTTTGAATACATAATTAATATTTCCATTATATGATTTTTCAGGTTTTAATTCATTTTCAAAAACTACTTGTCTAGCTCCAGTTAATGCACGATGATCTTCTGTGAAGACATTCACAACACGAAATCCCGTACCAAAACTTGCTCTTAAAGTATGATGAGATGAAGGTGAAAATTTGTATGCAATTCTTGGAGAATGTATTCCTTTATGTGTTTTATCATAATCAAATCGATAACCAAGTAATAATTTGTTTTCAGAATTTAATGTCCATTCGTCTTGTACAAAAATACCAGGAATCTGTGTATTCATTGGGTTATTCTTGATTAGATTATTATCCTCATCATATTCTCCAGTACCTCTTGTGTTATCATCATAATAAGTATATTTAAATGAAGATCCTAAAAGTAAGCTATGTTGTCCAATTATCTTATCCCAATAAGCTTGAGCAAAAATAACTTGTTGTTTTCCTTGATAAGATTCTGGACCATAAAATGAATTCTGTTGATGAAAATTATAAGAAAATTGAGTCATTATTTTTTCTTTTATAGGTAATTGATACATTCCTATCGCTTCAAAACGATTTGTCATAATACTTTCGGCATAAACTTCGTCACTTCCTCTGTGTAGTTTTCTTTTCCAATTCATTTGACCTCCCCATCTATCTTCGTATAAATAACGTAAAGCAACTGATGCTGTTCTATTTTTTTGACGTTCAAAATCAAATTTATTGAATAACGTGATGCGATCTTGTAACGTTACATCCGTAAAACCGTCGTTATTTTTATCTTTCTTATTACCATATTTAAAGTAATTAAAACCAAATAAACTATTTACCTTTTCTCCTAAATTGTATTTGTATCCACCATCAAGATTGGTTTCCAACCAAGAAGTTGTAAAAGCATCCAAAGATAATTTTGGAGCAGATTTAGGAGATTTCGTAATTACATTAATTATACCACCCATGGCTTCTGTTCCATAAAGGGAAGATGCTGGTCCTTTTACAACTTCTATTCGTTCTACCAAAGAGTTCGGAATTCCGCTCAAACCATAAACAGTAGATAAAGAAGAAACAATTGGCATTCCGTCAATTAAAATCATGGTATATGGACCTTCCATTCCGTTAATATGAATATCACCTGTGTTACAAACATTACAGTTTAGTTGTGGTTGAACACCATTTATTAATTGTACAGCGTCAAATAATGAAGGTGTTGGATTTTTTTGAAAAAACTTTGGTGTATAGATTTCAATTGGAACTGGACTATCAGATTTTCTTACAGCTTTCATTGTTCCTGTAATTACAATCTCATCTAAATTTTCTGAAGAATCTTCCATATAAATAGAATCTTTTTGTTCCTGAGCATTTGATAGAATGGAGGTTAAGGTGATGAATAAATAAAATGTTGTTTTCATGTTAAGTAAAATTTATAATCAAATTAAAAAGTTAGACAAATCTAACAAAAATATTATTAAAAATGAATTTTTAAATTTTACTTAATTTTCAACTATATTTGTTTCCATGAATTCATTGGTCGAAGAAAATTACCTAAAAGCATTATTTCATCTTTCTGAAAATGGGAAAGGAGAAGTGAATGTGAAGGATTTGAGTAAGCATTTGGAAATAAAAATGCCTACTGTAAACAGTATGATGAAAAAATTAGCTGAAAAAGAATTGGTGATTTATGAATCGTATAAACCACTTCGGTTATCTGATAAAGGAATTCTGAAAGCTTCTTTGATTGTAAGAAAACACCGATTAACAGAGATGTTTTTGGTAGATAAAATGGGATTTGGTTGGGAACAAGTTCATGAAATTGCTGAGCAAATAGAACATATTCAAAGTCCAATTTTTTTCGATAAAATGGACGAATTATTGAATTTTCCTAAATTAGATCCGCATGGTTCTCCAATTCCAGATAAAAATGGAAAAATAGAAATTATCAATTACAAAAAATTGGCCGAATTTAAAGAAGGTGATAAAGTAGAAATATGCGCTGTTATTGGTTCTTCTGATGAATTTTTGAAGTATTTGAATTCAAAAAATATTCATTTGAATGATGAAATTGAAATCATTTCTGTTGAAGATTTTGATGGAACAATGAAGGTTAAGTTCCTAAAATCAAATGAAATTGAAATATTTAGTAATCATGTGACTTCAAGATTATTAGGTAGATAATGGTTTTTAATTTATAAAAAGAAAAAAGCAAGTTATTTAACTTAAAAAAGCAAGTTATTTAACTTGCTTTACAATTATTCCGCTTTTCCTTTTATTCTGAAAATTTTTCGAGAAGAAACTGGATCGTTAGATGTGATTGTTACAGATTTATTGAAATCTCCAGTCACAGAACCACTTGAATATTTAACGGTAATATCCGCAGATTTTCCTGGTTCGATAGGTGTTGTAGGATATTCAGGAACTGTACATCCACAAGAACCAACAACGCTTTTAAGAATTAAAGGTTTATCACCTGAGTTGGTTACTTTCATCTTAGCTGTTACTTCGGTATTCAACTTTATATTTCCAAATTGAATTTCTTCTTTTTCTAAACTAAGTGTTTGAGCAAATAAACTTGTAACGCCTAAAGCAAAAGCACCTAAAAACATTAATTTTTTCATGACGATAATTAATTTGTAACCAAAGTTAAAATAAATAATACAAAAAGTCTACCTTTTTTTGTATTTTAGTACTAAAATAATTAATATATACCCGTTGTGCATTTTGA
>NZ_DICC01000012.1:0-6734 GCF_002415215.1 Empedobacter sp. UBA5036 | reverse complement strand
CGCTATTTCAGGACGGGACATTATCATAAAATAAAAAGACGAAAATTTATAATTTCCGTCTTTTTTTATTAGATATTTTTTGTTCTTAAACTTCGTCAAAATCAATTGCTAAAGTAGCTGTTTTTGGACGAGAAATACACGCTAACGTCATTCCTTCTTCATAATCAGAATCTGTTAATACATAGTTGTCTCCGATATGCACTTCGCCTTCCTTTATCTTACACATACAAGACGAACAGACACCACCTTTACATGAATAAGGCGCATCAATACCAGCGTCTAACATTGTATCAATCAAATTTTTTCCTCTATCCCAAGTCACTTCAGAAGTTTCTCCATCAAGTGTTACAGTAACTTGAACCGTTTGAGGTCCTTCGTCATGTTTTGTAAAAATATCTTCTGTTTTCACTGAAGGATTAAACATTTCGAAATGAATATGTTTCTCGATAATTCCCGCTTCATTGATTTTCTTCGCTAAAGTCAAAATCATTTCTTCTGGTCCACAAACCATTGCTTCATCGACTTCATTGATATCAATAATTTGATTCAAAATTAAATCAAACTTCTTCTCATCAATTCGTCCGTTGTAAATAAAATTCTCTTGATCTTGATGCGTATAGAAATGATGAATAAAAACATTGTTTGGATATTTTTGTTTCAATTCTGTCAAACGCTCTTTGAACATGATTGAGTTTTCATCTCTATTTACATAAAAAATATGAAAATTTACCCATTCTTCAGTCTGCAAAGTAAACTCTAACATACTCATAATTGGCGTGATTCCACTACCCGCCGTAAAAGCTAATAACGTACGTTTTTCGTTTGGTTTTGTTGGAATTGTAAAACGTCCACTTGGTGTAGAAACTTCCAATTGATCACCAACTTTTAGTTCATTTGCTAAATAAGAAGAAATCTTTCCATTTGGTTGAGATTTAACCCCAATGCTCCATTTTTTATCATTAGGAGATTCACACAAAGAATAATCTCTTCGTTCTCCATTAATATTAAGAGTGATATATTGTCCAGGTAAAAAATTGTATTCTTCGTGTAATTCCTCAGGAACATCAAACGAAATTTGAACAGCATCAGCCGTTAATTTTACAATTTCTTTTACTGTTAATAAATTAAATTTCATAGTCGTATACTATTTATAATTCTTAAAACAACTCGTTATTTAAGATTGTTCTGCTAACTTTGTACAAAAGTAAGATTTTAGATTAAATAGAAAAAATATATGGAAATAGCATTGATCGCTCATGATGGAAAAAAAGCTGAAATGGTCAATTTTTTAATGAAACATAAAGAAGCTTTAAACAAAAATAATATCACATTTATTGCTACAGGGACTACAGGAAAGTATGCAGAGCAAACTGGACTAAAAGTAACGCGCTATCTATCTGGTCCTCTTGGTGGTGACGCGCAAATTGCCGCTCGAGTTGTAGAAGGAAAAACAGATATGGTTTTCTTTTTTAGAGATCCGATGGGAAAACATCCGCACGAACCAGATGTAAATATGTTACTGAGACTGTGCGATGTACACAATATCCCATTAGCTACAAACCCAGCGACAGCAGAAATGTTATTGGATCATTTGAAATAATTATTCTTAAGCTAATCTTAAGTTTATTTTGGTTGTTTTGGTGGATAATTTATTTAATATTGAATAGAAATTTTAACTGAATATAAATAACAATTCAAAACCAAATTACAATGAATTTAATTAAAAAAACAGCTATCGCGCTTAGCTTATTTGCATTTACTGGATCTACTGTAGCATTTGCTCAAACTAAAACTCCAACTAAAACTGCTAAAACAGAAATGGCAAAAACAAAGGCTACAACTGATAAAAAAGTAACAGAAACAAAAAAGGATGTAAAAGCAACTACAACTAAGAAAACTGATGCAACTGCTAAAACAGTCAATGACAAAAAAGTAGCTTCAGAAAAAAAAGTGGAGAAAACGACTACTCCAAAAAAAGAAACAAAAACGACTGTAGCTAAAACAACTACTGCAGGGACTTACAATGGACACAAAGTTTATGTAGGACCAAAAGGTGGAAAATACTATATCAACGATAACGGAAATAAAACGTATATCAAACAATAGTTTTTATCCGAATAAAAATAATAAAGGCTGTCTTATTTGTTAGGACAGCCTTTTTAAATTACATTTTTATAATAAATATTTTCTGGATTTTGAGGATCGATTAAAATATCAACCTCTTTTCCTTTCTTTAGATTCTCACTTGCGTTAACATCTCCAAAATATTCAAATTCTGTATAATAAATTTTTTCAGTATTTGGATGTTTATAAAAAACTTCAACTATATAGTCTGGCAAATGATTTTCTCCTAATAAACCTCTTTTTATTTCAATAATATGTGCTTTTACTTTTACTCCTTTATTTACTAATCTTGAATGATTTAGGTAGTCAAATAAATTGACAAAACCTAAATATCCCATAAACAAACTACAGAACAGAAAAACTACTCCAAGCAGTTGATTAAAAAATACACCAAGATTTAGAAAAGAGCATATTAGAACAAATCCTAAACTTAGAATTAAACATCCTATTGCGATTGACAATTTCATTATTCTTGTATTTGCTATCTGTTTTTCACAAACCGTACCAAAAACAAAAAATTGTCCTATAAAAATAATTTTATTATAAATTTATTCAAACACCTTAATAAGCTGCTGTAAATCTACTTTTTATATGATTGGCATTTTCAATTTCATCTGCAATCACCACTGCAACATCTTCCACAGACAAAATACTACGACCTTCTGCATTGAAAACAGGTACATCATTCCCTAAACGATACGTACCTTTTCGCTCTCCAGAAGTTCCTTGATGCATTTCTGGCGCTGGAGAAAACATTGTCCAATCCAACTCATTATCTTGTTTCAAGATATTATAATAATCTCTCGCAGCCAAAGCGCCTTGTTTTATTTGCTCAGGAAAATCTGGCGCGTCTACAATTTGCAGTTCTTTTTTATCATTCACATACAGACTTCCCGCTCCACCAACAACAATCAAACGTTTTACACCAGCCAATTTAGTTGCTTCTTCAATTGCTTTTGCGCCTTTCAAATAATCTTCATAAATATTTGGATTTGTCCAACCTGCATTAAAAGCACTTACAACCACATCAGCACCTTTCAAATCTGTCGCCAAAGCTTGCACATCGTTTACATCTAATGCCACTTTAGCTACGTTTTTACTATCCAAAACGTTGTCTGTATTTCGCGCAAATGCTTTGATAGATTGATTTCTGTTTACCAATTCTTCTACAATATGTGAGCCTACAAAACCTGTTGCTCCAATTACTGCTACTCTCATTTTATTTAATTTTATATTGTAATTAATTTTGTTACATTTAAAGATAAAAAATTTTACTGAAATTCATCACAAAATTGCTTTAAAGTTTTATGATTTAACGACTTAATCAACTCTGATTCAGCATCATCAAATAATTTTTCAAGATTGTTATTCATTTGTTTACCAACTGGACATTCTGGATTGGTATGATTCATTCTTCCAAAAACATTTTCTTGATTGACAATTTTATAGACATCGCCTAACAAAATATCAGCAGAATCTTTAACTAAGTAAATTCCTCCTTCTTTCCCTTTTTTCGAATCGATGAAACCTGCTTCTTTCAAGAATTTAATCTCACGACGAACCACAACAGGATTCACATTAATACTTCCCGCAATAAAATCAGAAGTTATTAATTGTCCCTTGAATTTTTCAGTCAAAACTAAAATATGAATCGCCGTTGCAAATCTTAAATTATTCATTTCTCTATATCGATGGGACAAATTTAGTACAAATTTTTTAATTGTAACAAATATTGATACAATTTTATTGATTAATTTCTCTTAAATTTGTTGCATACTCCTATACATATGGAAAATTATAAAAAACATTTATCAAATATTATTGATCTGACAGAAGAACAATGGGCAGAAATTGAAAAATTTTTGGTGGTAAAACACATCAAAAAGAATGAATTTATTTTAGAACCTGGCGAATATTCCGAAGATTATTTTTTTGTTGAATCTGGCGTTATTCGTTCTTATACAATAGATGAAAATGGAAAAGAACATGTCTTGCAATTTGGTACAGAAAATTGGATTGTAAGTGATAGAAATAGTGCTTTTTGTAAGCAACAATCAAAATTTTATATTCAAGCAATAGAAGATTCTACCGTTATTTTATTGAATGAAAAATTGAATGATTTAATCACTCGATTAAATCCAAATTATTTAGCTGCTCAAAATAAATTAATTCAAAATCATGTGCGTAGTTTACAAGATCGTATTAATTTGTTACTTGGTGCATCTGCAAAGACTCGTTATTTAGAATTTATGCGTCTTTATCCCAACCAACTCTCTCGCATACCGCAATGGATGATCGCTTCATATTTAGGCATCACACCCGAAAGTTTAAGTAGAGTTCGTAAAGAAATAGCACATGGATAGTTATAGTTTTGAAATTTTTGTACCAGAAAAACCTAAAAAAAATAATAAACAGATTGCAAAAGTCATCTTATCATTTCTCGCCGTTACTGTAATTAGTTTTGTGTTTTTGGAACTGAAAGTGTTCAAAAATCAAACGTATTATTACATTTTTATTGGGCTTTTAGCAACAGCTGTTGCTTATTGGAATGGTTATTTTAAGCGACCTTCGGCAGAATTGAAAGGTAATTTTGATGGAAAATTGACATTTACAAAAGATACAATTTCTGTAAAGGATCAAACTTTTTCAATCAACGATTTGTTTTCTATTGTCATTGATAATGAAGATTACAAAGGAAAAGCTGTAAAGGAATTTGGTGAGTTCGAAAATCCAGAAGGTTCGCACGGAATTAGTAATTTGATTACATTAAAAACAAAAGATAATCAATTTGTTGAAGCTTATTTTTTACAAAAATCGTTAAATGAATTTTCTAAAATCGAATCATTTTTAATTCAATATTACAAAAACAATTTACTTTCTGAAGATGATTTAATTTCGATCATGCATTTAGAATATGATATTGATAAGAACGAATTGAGAAAAAAATTAAGATAATTTAATTTTTCACTAACATATAAAAGTTGAGTTACTCTCATTATTTAATGTAATTTTGTACCACTTAAAAACAATAATTTATGCAACCAACAGCAGAATGGTTAAAAACTTGGGAATCTAAAAGAGAATTCACTTTAGCTCCTAATGATTTAGAAAAATATTTTACAGATAAAGAAATTGGAGGTGTAGAAATCGACCAAATCGAAATGGGAGAAGTTTCTTTACCATCAGGTAAAATCTTTGTAAATGATCCTTTGGGAGAATATTTATCAATGGATAAAGATCCTTATTTCCTTGAAACGCCAAAAGGTAATTTTCCTGTAACTGCAAGCATCGTAAAATTTGAAGACGATGGTGACGTTGAGAATTTGATTGGTTGTATCAAAGTTGCTTTTACAAACGAAAAACCTGTTCGTTACGAAGAAGCAATGAAAGGGATTGAGTTGATTGACGAATTACAAGAAGGAGAATATTTTGGTTTTTCTATCGAAAGTGGTTTAGCTACAATTGTTGATGCAGAAGCAAAAGATTCTTTTGTAAAATTTATTGATGAATTCGAAAGCAAAGGTGATGTAAATTTATACGATGATTATTTCAATGCATTATTCGTAGAGAACGCTAAAAATAACCCAAAATATCAGTCAGAAGAAGGAGATTGGATCAATTGGACAATTCCAAATACAGAATTCAAATCGCCAATTTTTCAAGCTGGTTTTGGAGAAGGAATCTACCCTGCTTACTTTGGTTACAATGAAAAAGGAGAAATTGTTGCATTTTATATTCAATTCATCGATGCTGAATTAGAAGATTCAGAAGATGATGACGAATGGTTGTAATTAATTTTTCGATCAAATAATATTTAAATCCTTCAAGAAATTGAGGGATTTTTTTGTTTAGAAATATGTATTTTAACATATTGTATATCATATTAAACAGAATGAGAAAACTTCTTATTAGCATATTTATTATAGAAACAATAAGCTGTTCTAAGAAAATTGATTATCAAAATACAATTTCAGCAATAGAATCCAATCAAGATTTATTTGATGATAATTACAGTTTAAGAGGGAAAACTAATATTTTTTATAATGATTCTATCCACTACTTTTATTTGGAATACGATACAATAGAATACCCGTTGTGCATTTTGATTAATAAAGAATAAAGTTGTTCATTTGATTGAAAATCAGTAAATTGTTTTAACTACAAAACATTTACAATGAACAACTTACTTGCAAATTACGAAAGAATATTGGAAGTTCTACGAAAAATATCAACAGATACACTTTTAATTTATCAACGTAGAAGACCTAAACTTTTTGATTTAGAACTCATCAGTCTTGTCTTAACCGCTGAATTTATGGGTATTGATAGTGAAAATCATTTATTTCGAAATCTTCCTAATGCGTTAAGTTGTAAAATTGAGCGTAGTATTTACAATCGTAGAAAACGTAGATTATCAGAGCAAATTAATAGTATTCGCCTCAAATTATCGAAAGAATATAATGAATTTGAAAATTGTTTTAATCATTGATAGTATGCCGTTTCAGTTTTGTAAAATAGCAAGTATAAATAGCTCAAAATTTACAAGGAACACTAGTATAATGCACAAAACAGAGGTTTTTGTGCTTCTCAGTAAATGTCTTTTTATGGTT
>NZ_DICC01000066.1:0-52209 GCF_002415215.1 Empedobacter sp. UBA5036 | reverse complement strand
TGGAAAGGGTTGCAGGTAACGTTTTGGGGCTTTGCGATGGTGGGGCAATCGAAGCACAAATCTTCAATTTTGCACAAAAGTTGAACCGAAGAACAACAGTTGAACTTTGCAGTTTCGCCCCACTATTGCAAAACCCTTGTTAGCTGCTGGGCTTAATTTTGCTAAAATAGCTTATTTTTTGAGATAATAATTTGTACTTTTGTGGCTTCACTTCCAAAAAGTATACAACACGTGGCAAAGCCTTGGATTAAATAATTATTAGGGTAATTCTCTTCAAAACCCACTTTTATGGTATAGTACTCTATTAGTATTATGCTACAATTATTTTGTTGTATAATTTAATCAAGTTTTTATGGAAAACCGTAAATGGTTTAAGACCTATATGTTTATATGGGCTGGACAGTTTGCTTCAATGCTTACAAGTTATGCTGTTCAGTTTGCTATTGTTATATGGCTTAGTCTGGAGTACAAGTCAGCCGAAGTTTTAGCCTACGCAGGAATAGCAGCTATGTTGCCTCAAGCATTGATAGGCTTAATAGCAGGTGTATATGTTGACCGTCTCAATCGTAAATATGTAATGATTTTTTCGGATGCTTTTATAGCTCTCTGTGCCCTTTTGTTACTCGTCATTTTACAAAATGAAAATGTTAATCTTATATGGATATACATTTTATTGGGTTTACGCTCTGTTGGTAATGCTTTTCACGCTCCGGCACTACAGGCAATTGCTCCGCTGATTGTACCCCAAAATGAATTGATAAAGGTAGCAGGAATTAATCAGGTGTTACATTCGGTTTGCAGTATTGGTGGTCCTGCCATTGGCACATTAGCCATTGCTTATCTTCCTATTTCAAAAGTATTGTACTTGGATTTGATTGGAGCATTGCTGGCTATTCTTTCACTCGTGATGGTGAAAATTCCCAATGTGGTTGCGAAGTCAAAATCGTCTGCACATTCTATTGCTACAGAATTTTCGGAAGGGTTTCAGACTGTTTCAAAAAACAAAGGTTTGCGTTATCTTTTTCTTTATGCAATGGCGATAACCTTTGTTATAATGCCAGCTGCCATTATGTTTCCGTTGCTCACAACAGGGCATTTTGCAGGAGGAAAATGGGAGATAGGAATTGTAGAAGTGGTTTGGGGCGGAGGTATGCTTATTGGCGGTGTCATCCTGAGTATTTTCAAATTGAAAGGCTCAAAAGTAGTCGCAGTCAATGTTATGTATGTATTATTGGGACTTACATTTATTTTGAGTGGTGTATTACCTGCAAGTTGGTTTGTAGGATTTGTGATGGTAACAGCCATTGGCGGTATCAGCCTGTCTGTTTTCAATGGCTGTTTTACAGCAATTGTACAAACAGAGGTAAGTCCTGAAAAATTAGGACGTGTATTTTCACTTTATTATAGTTTGGCAGTTTTGCCAAGTGTAATCGGTTTATTATTCACAGGCCTGATTGCAGAAGTTATTGGTGTAAACATTACGTTTATCATAAGCGGTTGTTTGGCAATCCTTGTGGGTATTCTTTCGTTTAGCACTCGCAACTTAATGCAATTAGGTAAAATCAAAAATATTTAAAAAAATGAAAAATAGAGATATTCAAAAATTAGCGGAAAGAAATGGGTTAATTCTTTCGGATGAAATGAGTTTTAATGAAATGGGAATTGATTTTAAGGTTGGTTTCGCTACAGATAGGGATGGCACAAAGTGGTTGTTGCGTATTCCAAGAAGAACAACCTTAGGCGAACAGATTGCGAATGAGAAACGCATTCTTCAATTGGTGTCGAAATACCTTTCGGTTCAAGTTCCTGATTGGCGTATAGCTAATGAAAAACTGGTAGCCTATCCTTTGCTCGATGGAAAACCTGCACTTACTTATGATGCGGAGACTTATGAAGTAACCTGGAATATGTCTAAAGAAAACGACCTTTATATACCATCATTAGCGAAAGCACTTATAGAACTTCATTCAATTCCTACGGAAGAAGTACTTCGTAATAATCTAAAAGTTTTGACACCTGAACAGGTTAGAAATGAGATTTCTGAAAGATTGATTTTGGTGAAATCTGAATTAGGGATAAATGCCGAATTAGAACTTCGGTACCAAAAATGGCTGGATAATGATGCCTTATGGCCGAATTTTACAAAATTCATTCACGGTGATTTGTATGCAGGTCATACACTTACTCATCATAAAGGAGAAGTTTGTGGAATTATTGATTGGTCAACTGCACAAGTCAGCGATATAGCACAAGATTTTTCAGGTCACGTTACTGTTTTCGGTGAAGAAAGTCTGAAAAATTTAATTTCGGCATACGAAAAACAAGGTGGAGAAGTATGGGATAAACTGTTTGAACAAGCAGTTGAACGAGCTGCTGCCGCACCTCTAGCTTATGGATATTTTGCTTTAGAAACACAAGATGAAATTCATCTTAGTTCTGCAAAATTACAGTTAGGTGTTGAGTAGATTTTTTTTAGTAGGGGCTGACACCTTAATCGGGTCAGCTCCCTATTATTTCAAGGGATGTTTGTCTATTAGCGGTGTTGTGTAGCCTTGCAGCTAACATTGTTTTTTCACGAAACTGATCTAGCTTTTGTTTCGTAAAAAATCAACTATATCCGCATTTCGTAAAATTAAAAACAAATATAATTATTTTTTTGTAAATTAGACACTTACTAAAATAATATTCATGTATCACGAAGTAATTTGATGTAAAATGTAATAATGAATGTATGGATAGCGAAACGATTCTAAAAACGTTGCAAAATCGATTAAAATTACAACGATATGCAAACAATACCATAAAATCGTATTGTGGTTACACCCAAGTTTTCTTAGAACAGATGGAAAAATACAATAGATTAGATGAAATTCCTATTTCAGAAATCGAATTGTTTATCAATACAAAAGTAATTCAAGAAAATATCAGTGTTTCCTATCAACGTTCTTTGGTTGGAGCAATTAAAAAAGTATTTGAATTAGTTGAAAATCAGAAAATTGAATTAAATTATCTTTATCCGAAACGAAAAGTTAATAAATTACCAACTTTCTTTTCTCAAGAAGAAGTACGAAATTTATTAAATGCAACAGAAAATTTAAAACATAAAGCTATTCTTACCATAATCTATAGCTGTGGATTGCGACTAAGCGAATTGATAAATTTAAAAATTGCAGATATAAAATCAGAAAGTAATTTACTTCTTATTCGTCAAAGTAAAGGTAACAAAGATCGTATAGTTGCTTTGCCAGATAAACTTTTGCTATTATTGAGAGAATACTATAAGGTTTATCAACCTAAAGACTTTTTGTTTGAAGGCGCAAAAGGCGATCAATACAGCGAAAGAAGTGTCCAATTAATTTTAAAAAACGCTATGAGTAAAGCTGGTGTTTTATCAAAAGGCAGCGTACATACATTAAGACATTCCTATGCTACTCATCTTATAAAAAGTGGAATTGATGTACGTGTAGTTCAAGAATTATTAGGTCATAACGACATTAGAACTACCATGATTTATACGCACATTACAGATATTGATAAAAAATCTACACCAAGTCCTTTAGATTTTTTGTGATAATTTGTAAAATCTAACATATTATTTTATCTCAACAACCTTCACCACTTCACTTTTCAATATTTTATTGCCTGCCTCATTATAAGTCTGTTCTACCGTAACTTTAATTCTGTCGTATTGTGGAATTGGAAAGTTTAATAACTCACCAATATTTTTGTACCCGAATGCTTTTGCTAAAAGAGTGATGTGACGGGTGCTATATTTATGTTTTTCACGATAATTTTCAACATTACCAATGAAACTTTTCGCTAAACCCATTTTAAGACTAAGGGTTTCTTGTGAAAACTTTTCCTTTATTCTTAGTTTCTTAATATGTTGGATTAACTCAAAATCAAATTGAGTAGTTTCAAATTCAAAATATTTTATCATTTTATTAAAATATTTTACACCAATATATTGGTGTGTTAAAAAATATTGTTATATTTGTATTAGCGATTTGATAATTAGACTTTTGATAGTCATAATTAAACGATGTGACTCGATTCCAAAACGACCAATTTTCCATCGAGAACACCGTGAAATTGCTCCATGTCTCAAAAGTTTTGTACTTTCGTATATGGCATGTGAGCGGTTCTCACGTTAGCTTTAGGTGGAAACTTTATTATCCTCGGATTTTAAAGACGGGTTTGGTCGCCCATGGATCTAAGGTGTGAGACTGCTCCTTGCTTTTTTTGCAAGTATATCTTCATACACGAGAAACATCGTTCCATAAAACCCAACACAAAATGAGAACGAAACAATTTCCATTCATCCGTAAAAAACCACCAGACAAAGTCTGTTCGTTTTTTCCATTCTTTTAAAGAACAATTCTCCGTTTTATAACATTTAACGGAACGTAAAGAAAAGGTTCCCCTTTCTTTACTCGCTCTCTATCTGAGCCTCGGTAATGAGACTTTGACAGTTAGGTTATACTCTTTTTTTCGCAAATTAAAAGTAAACCCTTTCATATCATTTTCCAAATTTATTGGGGCTACTACCTGATTTAAGTTGTAAGTAATGAGTTATAAGTAATGAGTTAAATGTATGATGTACAGATTAGATGTTAGATATGAGAATTGAAATTTTAGAGTTGTTAAAAGTGATAACGAATTTGACTATTGAAAAAGGATGAAAAACCGGCATTAAAACTCTCACGTTAAGAAAATGTTTGAGTGCAACGTTAAAAAGATTTTAGCCCATAGTTTTTTTTAAATCTTTAGTGGAGTGAAAACATTTTTAGTAGAGAGGTTTACGGACAAGAGTTTTTTGATTACTTTTTTGCTCATTTCCCCGTAGGGCATATGAATACCGATAATTAAAATAGATATGCTATGAATAAAAAAGTGATAGAAAGTATTTTACATTCGTTTTTTCCTTGATGAAAAAACGAACAAAAAAAATCAAGACCGCGATTTTCGACGTTCAATTACCATTTCACGCACTAAAAAGATTAAATATTTCGCATACGCTCACTAATCTTTTTTACGCTTGTTTCAATGGATTGAAGCTCGTCTGCAAATCGTATGTCGACTCTAAAATCCGTTGTTAAAAGTGATAACGAATTTGAATATTAAAAAAGGATTAAGAAACTGGCATTAAAACTCTCACGTTAAGAAAATGTTTGAGTACAACGTTAAAAAGATTTTAGCCCATAGTTTTTTTTAAATCTTTAGTGGAGTGAAAACATTTTGAGTAGAGAGGTTTACGGCCAAGAGTTTTTTGATTACTTTTTTGCTCTCTTCCCCGAAGGGCATGTGAATACCTATAATTAAAATAGATATGCTATGAATAAAAAAGTGATAGAAAGTACTTTACGTTCATTTTTGTCTTAACACAAAAACGAACCAAAAAAGTCAAGACTGCGATTTTCGACGTTCAATCTTCATTTTACTCTCTAAAAAGATTAAATGACTCGCTATCGCTCACTAATCTTTTTTACGCTTGTTTCAATGGATTGAAACTCGTCTGCAAATCGTATGTCGACTCTAAAATCCGTTATTAAAAAAGGATTTGAGTATTGAAAAAAGAGTTAAAAATCCGACGATTTAGAATCGAAATGCAATTCAACTCTAAATTATTGGAATAAAAAAGTTGAGGTGTTTGAACGAAGTGAGTTATCAACTTTATGGAAATAATTTATTTAGTTGAATCATTGAGAGACTACTGTCGGCATCTTTTTTTGTTTCGTTTTTTGGATGAGCAAAAAAATGAAAGTAAAGAACAAATTTGAAATAAAAAACAAAAAACCCTTTCCCAAAAACAAAGTTGGCGCGATGTACAGGAAAAAGAGTGACTTTTAAAACTAATGTTGAATTTAAAAACTATGTAAAAACGTAGAACGTCATACGTATCACGTAAAACATAAATAAAACCACCTTTATTATGCTAGAAAAAGAATTTGAATTATTAAAAAAAGGTAATTCTACTGCCTTCGAACGTATTTATGTCAGGTACAATAAACGAATCTTTTGGTTTGGTAAACAAATAATTGAGGATGAATTTGTAGTAGAATGCTTGGTACAAGATGCATTTCTAAAATTATGGGAATATCGCGAAAAGATGGAATCTCCTGATCATATCTTTTTCTTTTTAAGGTTTGTAATGAAATACAGTTGCTATTCGCATTATGCTAAACCGAAGAATAAGTTTTTTAGAACTGTAAGTTCACTAGAAAGTTATGAGAATTATCAAAGTTATTTGTCTGGATATGATCCCGCAGATAACATTCAAAACCTAAACGAACAAGAAACACAACAGCACTATTTTGATCAAATTATAAAAGTATTACCCTTATTAAGTGCTGAAAGAAAGCATTTGATTGAACTCTGTTTAAAACATGGATTTCAATACAAAGCGATTGCTAAAGCAATGGGAAGAGGAATCACTGAAACGAGTAACGAAATTAAACATACTATTGATGATCTTAAGAAGATTTTAAGTCACCAAGATAAATTAATTATTAAAACCAAAACAGTCTCTACAGCAGAGAAGGAAAATCAAATATCTGAAACACAATCGTTGATTTTAAAACTTCGATGTAAGCATAAACAATCTTTTTCAACAATAGCTTCAGCATTACAATTGTCTCAAAAAGAGGTACACAATGAATTTATAGTCGCTTATAAATTCACTCAACAAAACAAAGTTCAATCCCTAAACTATTGATCATGGAAAAATCTACTTTAATACTCACTCGAAAAATACAAATACTTATCGATTTACCAACTCAAGAAGAACGCAAAGAGGCATTAGACAAGCTTTATAGATGGCAAAACAGATGTTTTAAAGCCGCTAATTTGATTGTTTCTCATTTGTATTTACAAGAAATGATGAAAGATTTTTTGTACCTCTCTGAAGGTGTTAAATATAAATTAATGGACGAGAAGAAAGATGCAGAGGGTATATTAAAAAATTCGCAAATGAGTACCACTTATCGTGTGCTATCAGACCGTTTTAAAGGTGAAATTCCAACCAATATATTATCTTGTTTAAATAATAGACTCCACAGTTCATACAACAAAGATTCTCAAAGATATTGGAAAGGAGAAGCTTCGTTAAAAAACTTCAAACGAGATATGGCATTTCCTTTTGGAGCAGAAAGTATACGTAGCTTCTCTTACAATCCTGAGAAAAAATGTTTTTGTTTTCGGTTGTTTCAACTTCCATTCAAAACCTATTTGGGAAAAGATTTTACAAGTAATAAAAGGTTATTGGAACAAGTGGTAAGCGGAGAAATTAAACTTTGTACATCACAAATAAAGTTAGAAAAAAGTAAAATATTTTGGTTAGCTGTTGTTGAGATCGAAAAAGAAAATCATCAATTACAACCCGAAATTATTGCAGAAGCTTCTCTCTCTTTAGAATATCCGTTGGTTGTAAAAATAGGAAAATCTCGGCTTACTATAGGAACCAAAGAAGAGTTTCTATACCGAAGGTTAGCGATACAAGCGTCCCGTAAACGAATACAAATTGGGGCAACTTATGCAAAATCGGGCAAAGGAAAAACGAGGAAACTAAAAGCGCTAGATAAAATGAGTCAAGTAGAAAAAAATTATGTGCATCATCGACTACATGTTTACAGCAGAAAGTTAATTGATTTTTGTGTAAATAATAAAGCAGGAACACTTATTTTAATGGATCAAGAAGAAAAGATAGAGCTGGCCAAAGAAGAAGATTTTGTACTGAGAAATTGGAGTTATTATAAACTGATGACCAAAATAAAATATAAGGCAGATAAAGCAGGAATTGAGCTTATAACAGCTTAAAAATATAATTTTTGAGGGTGATTGTACACCCGTAAGGTGAGGTTGATAATAAACACTCACTAAATATAAACAACATATATAACGCAAGGGCCAATTTTTTTTCATCTACAGATACTTGCTAGATACTCCCAACATAAAGGCAGGATAAAGGCAACATAGTGGCAGTAGAATGTATGTAAAAGATTTTTGTAGTTCAGATGTTGTAATAATTGCCAAGTTGTTTTTTATACAAAAAAATGTTTAGTGGAATACAAAAGGATATCATTTTTAAAGTTTCAATGGATTGAAACTCGTCTTTTGAGCAATGATAATCTTTAAATTTCATTTAAAAAAGTAGATTTTAGTGTTGTACTATGTAATATTTATAATGTATTAAGTAAAATCCATTATGTATTTGTGAGAGGCTGGAATTTTCAAGGCTTCGAAATAACACAAAATCACTTTTTGAATACAAATATAAAATGAAGTAGATTACCAAAATAACCTTTAAAAATCATTTAAGTTGTAAGAACACATGACCAAAAACAGTATTTTCACTTGATATTCAGCATAATGACCAAGGCGATTCAAACCTCTAAAATAAGTATCATTGGATGCGATTCTGAAATAAACTCAGAATGACAAAATCCGTAAAACGTTAAGCGTAAAACTTAATAAAACCTATGTTTCTATTGTGATTAGAATATTCATTTTTTATTCGGTATTCTTCTTGAAGGGGCACAACAACAATGTAAAATTACCCCTTAGATAAACAAATTAACTAGAAGTGACGAATGATGAACCTAATTGGTTACCCATTAACCTAAATGGAGGTTATATGTACTAAAATGCACTTTTTCTGTATCGGTTGTGTATCCACGCTATATGTATTCTGTATCCATTGTATATCCATTCCGTATGGTTTGTTCGGTGCTCGTGTATCGAAAGGTTGATTACCATTTAGACAAAAAAAGTAACTATTCAACTAAAAAAGTCAATTTATTACATAAATGAGACGCAACAATTTATTTCTTCAAAATCTTAAAACTATGTTGATTCGAATTTATTTTAACGAAATAAACGCCAGAAGTAAGATGTTCTAAATTTATCTGCGAAACAGCTGTTCGAAACTTCTTTTCATAGACCTGTATTCCTGTTTCGTTATATATAGAAATTGTAGGTTGCTTTAAAATCTGCGAAAAATGAAGGTTTCTCTTTACTGGATTTGGGTACACTTGCAAAGTTGAAATAGTATGATCTGTTGTAGTCAACTTCTCTTGTGCTTGAGAAAAATGTAATATAGTCGCCAAAGCTCCTTTCGCTACTTCTGTCAAATAATTCAAATCTAAATTAGCTATTATATCTTGAGCAGTATGTGCATAAGGCGTTTCATTTTTTTCGAAAAGTCCAGTTATTGGATAACCAACTGCCTGAAAAGGCATATAATCGGAACTATAAGCATTCGAAATTTCAGTTTTTAGAGTTGTATACAAGGGAAAAATATTCGACATTTGATTAGTCAAATCAGAAGAAGCTGCATTATTTGATGTTGGATTACTTTCATCTTGCTCACAAACAATTGTCGAATTTACTTTATTCGCCACTCCTCCTACCTCATCAATATTCAGAACAGCTTTAATGTTTAAATTCTGAGGAACTGCAATTTGATTGACATATGTCTGACTTCCTATTAAACCGCGTTCTTCTCCTGTAAAATGAATAAACTTGATCGAATAATCTGTTTCGATATCTTTGATTAATCGAGCAATTTCTAATAAAGTAACCGTTCCCGATCCATTATCATTCGCTCCAGGTCCATTTAATGTATCATAATGACCATCGATGATAATAAATTTATCAGGATATTTTTTTCCAATTTTAGTTATGATTAAATTATTTCCAACATTTCCAAAAACATTAACTGATTGTTGCTCTATAGTGGCATAACCATATGTTGTATAATAAGATTTCAACCATGTAAATGTATTTTCATGAGCTGACGAACCAACAGTTTTAATTCCGAAATCTTGAAATTTTTGCAATTTCTGATGCACAGAATCGTATTTCACTTGTTCGACAATCGATTGATAAAACGGATTTAACTCTTGTGCAGCCGCATTAATAGAAAAAACAAATAATGGTAGAAATATATACTTCATATTCTCTAAATTAATTAATCAACAGTAAAACGTAAAAGATTAAAAATTATTCAAAATAGTTTTTAATTCTTCGATACTTTCTGTTGCTTTTTTCTTGATATGCGTAATAGATGAATTGGCATAGGTATCTGATGGATCGATATAGATAATTGGGACATTTGTTTTTGCATAATCTTTGAGCGAAGCAGCTGGATACACTTGCATCGATGTTCCAATAATTACCAAAATATCTGCCTTTAAAACCTCATCAATCGCATTTTCTATTTCCGGAACCATTTCGCCAAACCACACAATATGCGGACGAAGTTGATTTCCATCTTCAGCCAAATCTCCAAGTTTGATATCTTTATTCCAATCAATAATTTGATTCTCATCTTTTTCGCTTCGCGCTTTTCTCAATTCGCCATGCAAATGTATTATTTTAGAAGAACCTGCTCTTTCATGCAAATCGTCTACATTTTGAGTGATAATTACAACTTCAAAATCATTTTCTAACTCTTTCAAGAAATGATGCGCAGTATTGGGTTCAACATCGAATAATTGTTTTCGACGTTGATTATAGAATTCTTGAACCAATTTTGGGTTTCTTTGATAACCTTCAATCGAAGCGACTTCCATAATATCATGATTTTCCCACAAACCATTCGCGTCACGAAAAGTAGAAATTCCACTTTCAGCACTAATTCCAGCTCCGGTTAAAACAACTAACTTCTTTTTCATTTCGAATGTATTAATTGAAGTAAATATAACTTTATAAAACAACAAAACTCCATTTATAGAAATGGAGTTTTGTTGTTTTATTTTATTTTTTTTAATTCATCTAATTTGACTAGACACATAATACTAAATGTTGCAAACATGGTCAACGTAAGAATTGCTGCATTAATTATCATAAGCTTTGTTTTTGGGTTATTAATTTGAATTAAAGTTACTTCAAATCATTTCTTTCGAAAAGTATTTCATTAAGAAATATCGACTTAACTCTCTTATTTTTAATGAATAAACTTTAACCTCAAGGCATAAAAAAACCTCAATTGGGAACAACTGAGGCCTTTCTCTACTAAAACTTAAGTACCATGAAAACTCAACTAACTTATATAAAGACTAGTACTTACTCTAGAATCATCAAATGATATACCAAATTATATTTCAACATATTAAAAATAAAAAAGCAGTCAATAAATTGACTGCTTTAAATAATTTGTATTTAAAATATACTTAGAAAGTGTATTTATTTTCTTTGATTAACAATTCTGCAATTTCAGTTTTTAAGTTAACTACGTTTGGATATTCGTTGTAACGTGTAAATCTTCTTAAACCAGATAACATCATGCGTTGCTCATCTCCTTCTGTGAAAGAAACGATACCGCGAGTAGCTTCTGTTTTGATAATTTCTACCGATTTGAATAATTGTAATTGAACTAATTTTTCTGCATTCTTCGCTGCATCAGCACCTTTTACATTTGCAATTTTTTCTGCACGTAACATCGCCGATTCTACCATATAAATTTCTTGCATAATACGAGAAGCCGCAATAATCAATTGTTGGTGTTGCTCTAATTCCGCACCAAATTTTTGCAAAGCAGAACCTGCAACCATAAAGAACGCTTTCTTAAGATTTGCAATAATTTCTTTTTCTTGCGCAAATAATTCTGAATAATCTGGAACATCAAAAGAAGGAATAGACATTAATTCGTTCGCCACATTCATTGCAGGAGACATTAAATCTAATTTTCCTTTGAATGCACGTTTTACTAACATCGAAACACATAATAAGGTATTGATTTCGTTTGTTCCTTCGTAAATTCTAGAAATACGTGCATCTCTCCAAGCTGCTTCCATTGGCATTTCTTTCGAATATCCCATTCCTCCGTAAATCTGAATTCCTTGATCCGCAGAAATTTGAGCAGCATCAGAAATCCAAACTTTTAAAATAGAAGCTTCGATTGCATACTCTTCGATACCTTTTAATTCCGCTTCATTATGAGGCATTCCTTTTGCCATGTTATCTTCGATTGCATCTTGTACATCTTTCGCTGCACGATACGCACCAGCTTCTGAAGTAAACGCAGAAACAGCCATATCAGCTAATTTCTCTTTAATCGCACCAAATGTATTGATTGATGTATTGAATTGTTTACGTTCTGAAGAATATTGTAACGAATAATCTAAAATACGACGTTGCGCATCTAAACATGCTGCTCCTAATTTGATACGACCAACATTCAAGGCATTCATCGCAATTTTGAATCCTCCGTTTCTTTCTCCTAATAGATTTTCTACTGGAACACGAACTTCATTAAAGAAAACTTGACGTGTTGATGAAGAAACAATTCCTAATTTATCTTCTTCTTCTCCTAATGAGAATCCAGCACCAGCTTTATCTTTTTCTACAATGAAACCTGTGATATTTTTATCATCATCAATACGTGCAAAAACAATGAATAAATCAGCAAAACCTGCATTTGTAATCCACATTTTTTGACCTGTGATGATATATTCTTTACCATCTTCTGATAAAACAGCTTTTGTTTTTCCTGAATTTGCATCAGAACCTGCTTCTGGCTCCGTTAAACAGTAAGATGCAAACCATTCTCCTGTTGCTAATTTTGGTAAATATTTTTGTTTTTGTTCTTCTGTTCCGTACAATAAAATTGGCATTGTTCCAATTCCAGTATGTGCTCCAAAAGCTGTTGCTAACGAACCTGTTGCTCCTGAAATATAGTCACACACTAACATTGTTGTAACGAATCCCATTCCCATTCCACCATATTCTTCTGGAACAGAAATTCCTAATAAACCTAATTCACCAATTTTACGCATTAATTCTTCAATCAACGCATAATCTTTTTTCTCAATTTGGTGTTTCTTAGGCACTACTTCTTTATCGATAAACTCTTTTGCAGATTGCAAAATCATTTGTTGTTCTTCTGATAAATCTTCGTAAGTGAAAATATCATTATAAGAGGCATCTTTAATTAAATATTGACCTCCGATTAATCTATTTGGATTTGTAGACATATTTTTTTGTTGTTTAGATATTAGATTTTATTTTAGATATTCGAAAATTGAAGCTGCTCCTTGTCCTGTACCAACACACATGGTTACCATTCCATATTTCGCTTTACGCGCTTCCATTTCATGTAACAATTGCACGGTTAATTTCGTACCCGAACATCCAAGTGGATGCCCTAAAGCAATTGCACCTCCGTTTACATTGACGATATCAGGATTAAGATTCAACTCGCGCATAATTGCAACTGATTGAGAAGCGAAGGCTTCATTCAATTCGATTAACTGAATATCTTCTAATTTCATTCCTGCTTGTTCTAATGCTTTTGGAATTGCAAATAAAGGTCCAATTCCCATAATACGAGGTGCTAAACCTACCGTAGAATATGCAACTAAGCGTGCAACTGGCTCAAGACCTAATTCTTTCACCATATCTTCTGACATTACCATAACGAAAGCTGCTCCGTCCGACATTTGAGAAGAGTTACCTGCTGTAACTGAACCTCCTTGCGCAAAAACAGGACGTAATTTTGCTAAACCTTCGATAGATGTATCCGCACGTGGACCTTCGTCTACTTTGAAATCAATTTTCTTTGTTTGAACTTTTTCTTTATCATCTAAGAAATTAAATTCAACATCAATCGGAACGATTTGAGATGCAAATTTTCCTTCAGCATTTGCTTTTAATGCTTTTTGATGCGAATTGAATGCAAATAAATCTTGATCCTCACGAGACACTTTAAATTCTTTTGCAACTTCTTCCGCTGTTAATCCCATTCCCCAATAATAATCTGGATGATCTTTCGCTAAATCTGTTTCTGGAATTGGTTTGTAACCTCCCATCGGGATATACGACATCGATTCTGCACCACCAGCAATGATACATTCTGCCATTCCTGTTCTAATTTTAGCAGCCGCCAAAGCAATTGCTTCTGATCCTGAAGCACAATAACGATTTACTGTAACACCTGGAACTTTGTCTGTGTCTAATCCCATTAATGAGATAAGACGTGCCATATTCAATCCTTGTTCTGCCTCTGGCATTGCACATCCAACGATTAGATCGTCGATACGTGTTGGATCTAAAGTTGGATAATCTTGCATTAAGCGCTTGATTACTGTAGCTGCCATTTCATCTGGACGTGTAAAACGCAATGTTCCTTTTGGCGCTTTTCCTACAGCTGTTCTATATCCTGTAACTATATATGCTTGTTTCATTTTTTTAAAGTATTATTAGATTGTACAATGTAAAATGTATGATGTACAAAGTATTTAATTATAGTTCTGAATTAATTTGACCAACATATTCTGTATATGTTTTAAATCTTTTAATAAATTATCCGAAATCTCTACTTGAATAAATTCTAAATCTCTTGCTAAAATAATTTGACATTCCAATTCGAAAGACGAACCTAAAGCTATATTGAGAAAATTAATAAATTGAGCATTCGAATTTCGACCAGCACCTTCTGCAATATTTGAAGCTATCGATACGCAAGCTCTTCTTGATTGAGAGGTCAAACCATAAATCTCACTTTTAGGATAATTTGAAGTAATCTCATAAAACCTTTTCGTAAAATTCATTGTTTTTTGCCAAACGATTAACTCTTTAAAATCATGCATAAATACTTTTTACATGTTACTTTTTACTTAATACAAATATTAATTACGCAACGGTTTACCTGTTTTTAACATATGCTGAATACGCTCTAATGTTTTTCTTTCTCCACAAAGAGATAAGAATGTTTCGCGCTCTAAGTCTAACAAGTATTGTTCTGAAACATAAGTTGATTCAGACAAATTACCACCTGTCATTACATATCCTAATTTATTCGCAATTAAACGATCATGATCCGAAGCAAAACGTCCAGCAACCATAGAATCTGTTCCAACATAGAACATTCCCATTGCTTCTTTTCCTAACACTTCTACTTTACGTTGAATTGGTTGTGTATAACCTGCTTCTGCCATAATAATTGCATGTTTCTTCGCTTCTGCAATTTGACGTTCGGCATTTACTACAACAATATCTTGCTCACGAATAATTCCCATATTCTTCGCTTCATAAGCTGAAGTTGCCACTTTCGCAGTTGCGATATTCATGAAATTATCACGTAAATGATTTACTTTTACATCATCTTTTAAAGCGAATTCAGTTGCACGGCGCGCAAATTCTTTCGAACCTCCACCACCTGGGATTAATCCAACTCCAACCTCAACCAAACCAATGTAAGTTTCGGCAGCAGCTACAATTTTATCCGCATGCATTGACATTTCGCAACCTCCACCAAGCGTCATTCCGTGAGGAGCAACAACAACTGGAATAGATGAATAACGAACACGCATCATTGTATCTTGGAACATTTTGATTGCCATATTCAATTCCCACCAATCTTGTTCTGCAGCCATCATCATAATCATGGCTAAATTAGCACCAACAGAGAAATTATCTCCTTGGTTACCAATTACAACTCCACGATAATCTTTTTCTGCTAACTCGATTCCTTTATTGATTCCTTGTAAAACTCCTCCTCCAAGAGAATTCATTTTAGAACGGAACTCAATATTGATGATTCCATCTCCTAAATCTTGAATAGATGTTTCTTGGTTTGACCAAATTTCATTTGTTTTTCTAATGTTATCTAAAATAATGAATGCATCTTGACCAGGAATTAATTCAAATTGTTTTGATGATTGATTAAAGAATAATTTCTTACCATTTTCGATTTTATAGAAAGAATCTGCACCAGTTGCTGCTAATTCTTTTACCCAATCCGAAACCTTGAAACCTTCTGACTCTACTAATTGAATTCCGTTTTGTAATCCAACTAAATCCCATGTTTCAAATGGACCATATTTCCAAGCGTAACCTGTTTTTAAAGCATCATCAATTGAATAAAGTACATCTGTAATTTCTGGAACACGTTGAGAAACATAAGCGAATAATGAAGCAAAATGTTTGCGGATTAATTCTCCAGCCTTACCAGAATCTTTCAATAAAACACCTAATTTATTACGCATAGATCCTGCATTTTTAGCAGTTTCTACAGCTGTAACTTTTGCACGTTCCATTGGACGATACTCTAACGTATCAAGATTTAAGGCAAAACGATTGGTATTCCCTTCTTTATCAATTTCTTTATAATAGAAACCTTTTTTCGCTTTATCTCCTAAGAATTTATTTTCGATTAAGAAATCCAAGAATTTTGAATCTTTCAAACCTTGGATCATTTCGTCATTTGGCGCATTTTGCTGTAAACCTTTTGTTACATTATATGCTGTATCCAAACCAACCAAATCACCCAATTTGAATGTTCCCGTTTTTGGACGACCCAAAATAGAACCTGTCAAAGTATCAACTTCTTCAATCGTTAATCCAATTTCTTGCGCCAATTCCATCACTTTCGCCATCGAGTAAACTCCTACTCTATTCCCGATAAAACCTGGCGTATCTTTACATAAAACTGGTGTTTTACCTAAAAATAAAGATGCATAGTTTTGGAAAAACTCAACAACAGATTTATCTGTTTGAGGAGTTGGGATAATTTCGAATAATTTTAAGTAACGTGGCGGATTGAAGAAATGCGTTCCGCAGAAATGTTTCTGAAAATCTTCTGAACGACCTTCAGCCATCAAATGAATTGGAATACCAGAAGTATTAGAAGTGACTAAAGTTCCTGGTTTACGGAAGTTATCTACACGCTCAAAAATAGATTGTTTAATATCCAATCTTTCGATCACAACCTCTATTACCCAATCCGAGTTTTTAATCTTCTCGAAATCATCATCAAAATTCCCTACAGTTATACGAGAAGCAAATGCTTTGTCATAAATTGGTGAAGGATTGCTTTTTAAAGCAGCATCTAAGTGAGTTTGAGCAGTTCTGTTACGAACTACTTTACTCTCTAAAGTAAGTCCTTTCGCTTGCTCTTGTGGTGTAAGCTCGCGAGGAACCATATCTAACATCAAGACTTCGACTCCGATATTTGCAAAATGACATGCAATACCAGAACCCATCACTCCTGATCCTAATACAGTTACGTGTTTAACGTGTCTTCTCATAATTGTTTTTAAATATTTTTTTGTCCGATATTAATTGGTTAATCTTATAAATCACTTCCAAGAAAATTTGCATTTTCTCTGGCTCGATGTGATTATTAATTGATTCATTAAATTGCAAAACAAAATGTTTTGAAATATCTCTCATTCTTAATCCTTCTTCAGTCAAAGTGATCAACACACTTCTCCCATCTTCTGGATTTGGTTTTCGAACGATAAAATTTCTTGCTTCTAAGTTTTTTAATGTTCTCGACAAGCTTGTTGGCTCTATTCCCATCTTTGGTCCTAGCGACGTACTTGGCGTACCTCCTTTCGGATCTATTGATAATAATGTAAAGGCATACACCATTGTAGAATCGTAAGCAACTGCTTGCTCATTATACATTTTCTGAACTGACAACCATGTTGAACGCAATAAATAATCTATCGTTAAATCTTCTCTTAACATATTTTAGTGTATGTCTAACAAATATAATCTTTTTTTATTATGCAAGCATAACAAAGTTTTAAAATTTAATTTTGTTTAACAAATAATGATTCAATTTACTATTTATCAATGAAATGTAACTTTAAATTATGATTAATAAAATAAATAGTATGATTAAATAATACTTAAATTTATTCCATCGCTAAAAAAGCGATTATAGTGGTGTAAAAATACGCTATAATTAATATCGAAAATAGATATAATGTTGGTTTTATATTATAAATAAATAAGATTGTTTAATCTCTTTTCAACGACATACATTCGTAGAAATTTTAAAATACTGCTTATGGAATCAAACCATACGATGAACAAAGTAACAGCGGCAACGCTATTAATCGCATTTGGAATCATTTACGGTGATATTGGAACAAGTCCTTTATATGTAATGAAAGCGATAATTGGCGAGACTCGCGTGATTGAAGAAAGCATTGTCTACGGAGGCGTATCATGTGTTTTTTGGACTTTGTGTTTTCAGACTTCTATCAAATATGTATGGTTGACACTAAAAGCGGATAATGATGGCGAAGGAGGAATTTTTTCTTTGTATTCATTAATCAAGAAAAAAGGTAAAAACCTAATTATTCCAACCATCATTGGAGCTTCTGCTTTGCTCGCCGATGGAATTATCACCCCCCCCGTTTCCGTCTCTTCTGCTGTTGAAGGACTACGAATGCTAAACGGACTCGAAAATCTACCTACTATACCTATTGTCATCTTTATCCTTTCGATGTTATTTTTCTTCCAACGATTTGGAACAAATAAAGTAGGAAAAATATTTGGACCATTTATGGTTTTATGGTTTACAATGCTTCTAGGCTTAGGAGTTTTACATATCGTACATCATCCAAGTATCATCAAAGCATTAAACCCTTATTACGCGTATAACTTGTTAATGAATTATCCTCACGGATTCTGGATTCTTGGCGCTGTATTCTTATGTACAACAGGTGCTGAGGCATTATACTCCGATTTAGGACATTGTGGACGAAAAAATATTAGAATTAGTTGGTTGTACGTTAAAATCTGTTTAGTAACAAACTATTTAGGACAAGCAGCTTGGTTAATGCATCAAGACAATCCTATGTTAGATGGTAGAAATCCTTTCTACGAAATGATGCCAGATTGGTTCTTAATTCCTGGAATTTGTATTGCCACAGGTGCAGCTATTATTGCGTCTCAAGCTTTGATTACAGGATCTTTTACATTAATCAATGAAGCTATCAACTTAGGTTTTTGGCCAAGAACATTAATTATTCAACCAAACGAGCACAAAAGCCAAGTTTACATTCCTACAATCAATTTTATGTTATGGGCTGGCTGTGTCTTTATTGTTTTATATTTCCGAGATTCGTCCCATATGGAAGCCGCCTACGGTCTTGCCATAACGGTTACCATGTTAATGACGACTTTCTTGCTATCCTATTATCTTAATTATTATACAAAATTCAACAAAGTATTTATTGTGGCAATTTTGTCGATTTTCGTAGCAATAGAATCTTCATTTTTCGTAGCAAATGTTGTCAAATTTGTTGATGGTGGCTATTTAGCATTATTAATGGGATGGCTGTTCTTTGTAATAATGTATTGTAGTTTTTACGGAAAAATTCTTAATTCACGAAACTTAGAATTCGTAAAAATAAAGCGCTACGCAAATGTATTAACAGAATTGAGCGAAGATAAAACAATCAATAAATACTCGACTTTCTTGTTTTACTTAACGAAATCTACGAATCCAAAAAATATCGAAAAATACAGTATTCAATCTATTTTATCAAAACGCCCAAAACGTGCAGATGTTTATTGGTTTGTAAACATTAACCGAGATAGTGAACCCTATACGTTGAGTTATAAAATATTGTCAATTGTCGATCAAAAAATATATCGAATTACATTTAATGTAGGATTTAGAGTTCAACCAAAAACAGAACAATATATCAAAAAAGTAATCAACGATATGTATGCAAATGGAGAATTAGAATTAAAATACCTGAGTACCTGTTTGAAAAAATACAATCAAGATCCTGACATGAAATTTGTTTTGATTGAGAAATTTCCTTCAATTGAAACCAAATTAAGTATGAAAGAATTTTTCACACTAAAAGTTTATTATTTATTAAAGAAAATAGAATTCAACATTCCGAAATCTTTTGGTCTAGAAAAGAACGACGTTGTTATAGAACACATTCCTCTTTATATGCACAAACATAATATTGACGATTTAAAAAGAATTCAATAAGAAATAGAAATCCTGAAATAATTTTTCAGGATTTTTTTTTGTCAATATTTTATAGATTGATAATTATCAAATAATTTTTATAAATTTATAACAATCAACAAGATAAAATATTTATAAAAAATTAAATTATGTTCGAAATTTATCAAGACAAAGCAGGAGAATATCGTTTTCGTTTGAAAGCTAAAAATGGACAAAATATTTTGGCAAGCGAAGGTTATAAACAAAAAGCAAGCTGCGAAAACGGAATTGAATCTGTTCGCAAAAATTCGCAAGATGATTCTAAATACGAATTAAAAGAAGGTGCTTCTGGTAAATGGCATTTCAATTTAAAGGCAACAAATGGACAAGTAATTGGGACAAGCCAATCGTACGAAACTGAATCTGGCGCTAAAAATGGAATTGCTTCTGTAAAAACAAATGCTGCTGATGCAGAAATAAAAGAAGTAGAAGGTTAATTACAAACCGTCATAAAAAGCTGAAGCCTTGGATAAATCCAAGGCTCAACCTAATTAACACTAATATGAATTAACACTAAAAACTTATGAAGTAAAATAATGTTCAACTTTATTTTAGATGCGATCCAAGCATCCAAGCAGTTTTTTGATGTTGTTCTAATAAACCAACTAAGAAATCCGAAGTTGAGATATCATGAAATTCATCAATTTCTACTACAGCCTGCGCCAAAAAGTCAATAATAACTTCGTGATCGTGTAGTAAATCAGCAATAAAACTTAAACTATCTTTGTTTTCAGTTTTTCTTGTTTCTGATAAGTGAGCTAACTGCAAATACTCTGCCATAGTTGCTGGTGCATAAACATCTTTTTGACGAATTTTTTCTGCAACATCATCTATAACAATTTGTAACTCGTTATATAACGATTCAAAATACACATGTATTGTCTGAAAATCAGGACCTTCTACATTCCAATGTGCATTTCTTGTTTTTAAGTATAAAATATGTTCATCAGCTAATAATTTAATTAAAATATCAGCGATTTTTTGTTTTTTTTCTGGCGATAATAATTTCATATGATTAAATTTTATATTGTCTATTTGATTAACTTTACTAATGCAAATATAGAACCAGAAAACGAATGAATTATAGATTTATCAAATCTTATTTCTATTCTTTTATAATTAAAAACTATGAACGACTCGAATTAACTTAAAATAAATAATAATGTTTACTTAAAAACAGAATTACTATTTTTGATAAGGCAAATTTATAGTGGTTTTTTCAATTAGAGCCATTTTTAAAAGTTAAAAATTAATTAAATTTCTATGAAAAAGTTTCTTTTATTTATCATTTCTTTAACCCTAAGCAATACTGCTTTTTCTCAAATTAATCAAAATCAAACGCTTAATAATAATTGGCGTTTTGGAGGTGGTTTGGGACTATCTTTTGGGAATAACAGTTATTTTGGGTTTAATATTTCTCCAAGTGTTGGATATATGGTTGCAAACAATTTAGAATTGGGTGCGACAGCAGGTTATCAGTATGCGAAAGATGACTATGTAAAGCAAAATTTGTTTAATGTTGGTCCTTACATTAACTTTTTTCCAATCGAAAACATTTTCTTGAGAGCCAATTATATGTACTACACAGGAAAACAAAAGTACAACGATCGTACGCCATATTACAACAGTATTTATGAAACTGACATGGACGAATCTGCGTTATGGTTGGGAGCTGGATATCAATCGAGTGGACCAGTAAGATTTCAAGCTGGTGTGATGTACAATGTTTTATATAAAGAAAACGAAAGTATATTTTCTTCAGGATTACAACCTTTTATGGGTGTTTCAATCGGATTATAAGTCATAAAAAAAAGTCCATCTAACAATTGTTAGATGGACTTTTTTTATTTATTTCAATTCGTCTTTTAAGAATTTTCCTGTTACACTTTTCGGATTCTTAATGATTTCTTCTGGCGTTCCTTCTGCCACAATTTTTCCACCTTTACTCCCTCCGTCTGGACCAATATCAATCACATAATCAGCTAATTTTATCACATCCAAATTATGTTCGATAATGATAACAGTATTTCCAAATTCTACAATTTTATTGATTACTTTCATCAACACATTTACATCTTCAAAATGCAAACCTGTTGTGGGTTCATCTAAAATATAAATTGTTTTTCCTGTTTGTTTTTTGGCTAATTCTGTTGCTAATTTCACACGTTGCGCCTCTCCTCCACTCAATGTTGTAGACTGCTGACCAAGCGTGATGTAACCCAAACCTACATCTTGCAACATTTTGACATAACGATATATTTTCGGAATTGCTTCAAAGAATTCTACCGCTTCATTTACCGTCATTTCTAACACATCCGAAATCGATTTTCCTTTGTAGCGAACCTCCAACGTTTCGCGGTTAAAACGTTTACCATTACATGTTTCACATTCGACATGAATATCTGGTAAAAAATTCATTTCAATCACACGCAAACCTGCTCCCTGACAAGTTTCACAACGTCCACCTTTTACATTAAATGAAAAACGTCCAGGCTTGTAACCTCTAATTTTGGCTTCAGGTAAATTTGTAAACAACGTACGAATATCAGAGAAAATTCCCGTATAAGTCGCGGGATTAGAACGAGGCGTACGACCAATTGGCGACTGATCCACTTCGATTACTTTATCCAAATGCTCTAAACCTTCGATTTTTTTATAAGGCATTGGATCTTTTTCTGCTCTAAAGAAATGTTGATTCAGAATTCTGTATAATGTTTCATTAATCAACGTTGATTTTCCAGAACCTGAAACACCCGAAACTACAACCAACTCTCCTAAAGGAATGGTAAGATTTACATTTTTCAGGTTGTTTCCAGATGCTCCAAAAAGTTTCAATTCTAATCCATTACCTTTTCTTCGTTCTTTTGGAACTTCGATTTGTAACTGATTGTTTAAGTATTTTGATGTTAATGTATTTGATTTTAACATTTGTTCTGGTTCACCTTCCCAAACAATTTGACCACCATTTTTTCCTGCTTTTGGTCCAACATCAACCACATAATCTGATTCCAAAATCATGTCTTTATCATGTTCTACAACCAAAACTGAATTTCCGATATCGCGTAATTTCTTTAACGAATCTATCAATCTGACATTATCGCGTTGATGCAAACCAATACTTGGCTCATCTAAAATATACAACACATTCACCAATTGAGAACCAATTTGCGTTGCCAAACGAATTCGCTGTGCCTCGCCTCCAGAAAGTGTTTTCGAAGAACGATTAAGACTCAAATAATCTAATCCGACATCTAATAAAAAAGATAAACGCGTATAAATTTCTTTCAGAATCTCGTGCGCAATTTGTTGTTGATTCGACGTCATCGAAACTGGCGCATTTTCAATCCATTTTTGCAACGATTGAAGATCCATTTCTGCAACTTCACCTATATTTTTATTGTCAATTCGGAAGAAAAGAGATTCTTTTTTAAGACGTTTTCCTTCGCAAGTTGGACAAATAACTTTCTTACCAAACTTTTTGCTAATCGAACTTGAAGACGGATTATTTTTATCTTCCATTATTTCAGAAAGAAATTCATTCAATCCTTCAAAATCGATTTTATATGTTTTTTTGACTGATGCAAATTTAAGATCGACATTCAAAGTTTCTTTCAAACCATTCATTACATCATCAATTAATGCTTGAGGAAGTTTTTTGAATGCTACTTTTTGGTCTACATTATGTTTGACAAAAATCGCTTCCAATTGTTTTTCTATTCGAGAAGATGATTTTAGCGCTTCAAATAATTCTTCCAAATTATCAAACAACGATTTTTCGCTATCTTGAAATAATTTTTCGTGATTAACCACTTTCAACTCGCCTAAACCTGTACAAGTTGGACAAGCTCCTTTTGGCGAATTGAACGAAAATGTATTCGGTTCTGGCAACGCATATGACATTCCTGTCGATGGACACATTAATGAACGAGAAAAGAATTTGGTTTCATTGGTTTCGTAATCCAAAATCATCGTAATTCCATTTCCTTGATGCATTGCATGATCGATACTTGAACGCAAACGTTGATCATTCACCTTATCATTCAGCAACATTTTATCCACCATCAATTCAATATCATGCGTTTTGTAACGATCTAACATCATTCCTGGTGCAATATCTTTCAACTCGCCATCAATACGCATTTCAAGAAAACCTTTTTTAGAATATGTCACAAAAACCTCTCGATAATGACCTTTTCTTGAACGTACAATTGGTGCTAAAATTGCAATTTTCTTTCCGCTGTATTGTGCACGGATCAACTCAATGATTTGCTCTTCTGTGTAAGCAATCATTTGTTCGTTTGTTTCAACAGAGAAAGCCGTAGAAGCACGCGCATACAACAAACGAAGAAAATCATAAATTTCTGTAATTGTACCAACAGTAGAACGCGGATTTTTATTGGTCGTTTTTTGCTCAATTGCAATAACAGGCGACAAACCATCAATTTTATCAACATCTGGACGTTCTAAACCTCCCAAAAATTGACGTGCATAAGCCGAAAAAGTTTCGATATAACGACGTTGTCCTTCTGCATAAATCGTATCAAAAGCCAACGAAGATTTCCCACTTCCACTTAAACCCGTAATTACCACAAGTTCATTTCTAGGAATCTTTACATCAATATTTTTTAGATTATGTTCACGTGCACCGTAAACTTCAATAAAATCTTTGTCCATGTTCGTTTGTAAGAAGTTGCAAAAATACAAAAAAAGCCACATTACTGTGGCTAAGTGTACTTTAAAAATTGTTAATTCTTAAGTATTTATTGTTTTTTAATTGGTATATAAATTCGAGAAATTAGTTTTAAACTATCTGTTTCCTTCGGATCATTTAACATAATTTCTAATTGTTTTGTATCCAATTGTAATTTTTTAGATTTTGCATAATTCTTCATTTTCTCGATTGTTTGCGCACGTTTAGAACGAGGTCCTAAATGCAATGTTAACAAATAATCTCCACCAGGAACAACCACTTTTTTCATCTCTTTTTGTAAAGGCAAATCTTCTATTAATTGTATTCCAGCAAAAAATGTTGTCTTATCTTTTTCTTTATCAAAATCAGTAAAATAGACATATGGGAAACCTAAATCGAAATCAAAACCACCTTCATCTTTATTCATTAACGATTTATAAATCACCTCAAAAGCACCATCTACTTTATCCATTATATCTTTTTCCGCTAAACTTGATTGTTTACGAATCGCTAATAAATTTGTTCGACCTAATTCTACAATTCGATATTCACCATAATTCAATCGTCCTTCTTTTTGATCCTTATCTAATCTAACTTTCACTTTTTGATTTAGGTTATCCAAAGATTTTTCAAATTTAGATTCAGGATTTTTGAAAAAAGCAAAATAGCGGTAGAAATAAGGAATTTCTTGACTTAAATAATTCAATTTTGCAGTTGTTTTCCCATTTTCTTGTTGTTCAAATTTGACATTCAAACTATCTAATTTTTCCCAACCATCATATTTTATCGTATAATTAACGAAACGATTAATCGAAAAATTTTCAATCGTTACTTTTCCTGAAGCAATTGAAGCATCTTCTGAATCCCATATCATATAATTTTCGTCCTCTTCTTTTGTATTCGAAAATTTCTTGATTGTCAAAGAATCCGAAGCTGTAAATTGTTGCCATTTCGAGAATTGACGAAGATTATAAAATTCGTCGTACACCAAACCAACAGGTGCATCAAATTCATATTGCATTTCTTCGTCGAAACGATTCGGTAAAACGATTGGTAATAAAGCCAAAACCGCAATAATGATTACTAAAAAAAGATTTATTTGTTTCATTTACAAAATTGATTGTACAAAAATAGAAATACTTTGTAGGACTCTTAATATTAATCTGAATTAATCTTTTAAAAATAGTATATTTGAGTAAATAATATAAACTTATGGACTTTACTAATTTAATTCAAGGAGCAATGGGACAACAAATTGTTGGTTCTGCTGCAAAACAATTAGGGATTAATGAATCTCAAGCTCAAACTGCTGTTGCAGCAGCTGTACCTTTTTTATTGTCTGCTTTAAATAAAAATGCACAAGGCGGAGGTGCTGAAGGAATTTCGAATGCTTTGAATCAACATGACGGGAGTATTTTGGATAATCTTTCTGGATTTTTAGGTCAAGGAGGAAACCAACAAGATGGATTAGGAATTTTAGGTCACGTTTTAGGAAATAAACAACAAAATGTAGAATCTGCAATTTCTCAACAATCTGGATTGAATACAGCACAAGTTACTCAAATTTTAGCGTTAGTTGCGCCAATTGTAATGGGCTACTTGGGTAAACAAAAACAATCTGCTGGATTAGATTCAAATGGGATTGCTGGTTTATTAGGCGGTTTAGTTGGTGGTTCTACAACTCAAACAAACCAAAGCGGAGTAAATTTAGGAGGTTTCGAAAAATTGTTAGATCAGGATGGTGATGGACAATTAGGAATTGGAGATGCCATGAGTTTATTGGGTGGATTTTTCAAAAAATAAGTCTTGTCTTAAACTGAATAAAAATACAAAATTTATTAAGCAGGAAATTTTCCTGCTTTTTTTGTTTCAAAAATTATCAACCTATATATTCTAAGTATTCGAAATTATCAAATTCATAAATATTAAAAGTTTGATTTAAAAAATATATTATTTTATTTGTTATTTATTATAATTTTATCAACAATAAAACACAAATAGCATGGATACTTTATTTTACTCAGAAAAATTCATTCAAAGAATTAAATCAAAAAACCCTAACGAAAAAGAATTTTTACAAGCAGTTGAAGAAGTTTCCGAAACCATTTTACCATTTGTAGAAGAAAACCCTAAATACAAAAAGTTCAAAATTCTTGAAAGAATTGCAGAACCAGAACGTATTATTCAATTTAGAGTAACTTGGGTTGATGATAAAGGCGAAATCCAAATCAACAAAGGTTATCGTGTACAAATGAATTCTGCGATTGGTCCTTATAAAGGTGGTTTGCGCTTTCATCCATCTGTTAATCTTTCTATTCTTAAATTCTTAGCTTTTGAACAAGTTTTCAAAAACAGCTTGACAACTTTACCTATGGGTGGCGGAAAAGGTGGTTCTGATTTTGATCCAAAAGGAAAATCCGACATGGAAATTATGCGCTTCTGCCAATCTTTTATGAGCGAATTATCTCGTCATATTGGTGCAGATGTCGATGTTCCTGCTGGTGATATTGGCGTTGGAGGACGAGAAATTGGTTATTTATTTGGTCAATACAAACGAATGCGAAACGAATTTACAGGTGTTTTAACTGGAAAAGGATTAGAATATGGTGGCTCTTTGATTCGCCCAGAAGCTACTGGTTATGGTTTATTATATTTTGTAGAATGTATGTTAGCCGAAAAAAAAGAAACCTTAAAAGGAAAAACAGTTTCTATTTCTGGTTCTGGAAATGTTGCACAATATGCTGCTGAAAAGTCTCTGGAATTAGGCGCAAAAGTGGTTACACTTTCTGATTCTTCTGGATATATTTATGATGAAGACGGTTTTGATACAGAAAAACTAAATGTCATTTTCAAAATTAAGAATGATGATTACGATAGAATTTCAAAGTATGTTGATTATTATCCAAACGCTAAATTTTTCTCCGACCAAAATCCTTGGAAAGTTCCTTGTGATATAGCTTTGCCATGTGCAACACAAAACGAATTGGATTTACAAGATGCGCAAACTTTACATCTCAATGGTTGCAAATTGGTTGCCGAAGGTGCTAATATGCCAACAACTCCCGAAGCGGTTCATTATTTTTTGGATCATCAAATTTTATACGGTCCTGGAAAAGCTGCGAATGCTGGTGGTGTTGCAACTTCTGGATTGGAAATGTCTCAAAATTCGATCCGTCAAAATTGGAACAGAGAAAAAGTAGATTATCGATTAAAAGAAATTATGATAAAAATTCATCACCAATGTAAAAAATATGGAAAAGGTGAATTTCAAGAAAATATAAATTATTACAAAGGCGCTAATATAGCTGGTTTCGTAAAAGTTGCCGATGCTATGATTGCTCAAGGAATATAAAAATCCATTTATAAAATTCGGTTCCCTTTACTGAATTTAGAATTCAATTGTTTGTTATTAAAGCTGGACTTCTGTTCAGCTTTATTTTTTTAGAGTGGAAAATTAATTTTAAAACCAATACCTCGAACAGATTCAAATTTTATCATTTCGTCGTTCTGAAAATATTTGCGCAAACGTGTCATAAAAACATCCAAACTTCTACCCATAAAATAATCGTTTTCACCCCAAATTTTTTCTAAAATCTCTTTACGACTCACTAATTTTTGATTATTCTGAATCAAGAAACTCAACAATTCTGCTTCTTTTTCTGTTAACTGAAATTTTTCTTCTTGATAAGATAATTGCAATTGATTTGGAAGAAAAACATAAGCTCCAATTTTAATCAATTCTTCTAAAACAGGTTGATTTCGCTTCAAAATATTTTTTATTCGCAAGACCAATTCTTCAGGATCGCAAGGTTTTGTGATATAATCATCTGCACCTAATTTCAAACCTAAAACACGATCAAAACTTTGCGCCTTAGCAGTCAAAAATAAATATGGAATTGTAATGGTTTCGGCTAATTTTTTCGCCAAAGAAAAACCATCAATTTCGGGTAACATGACATCAAAAATGATTAATTGAGCTGATTCCAACGATTCTATTTCCTTCAATAGTTTTTGTGGATGATCAAACCAAGTCACTTCAAAATCAGAAAATTCTAGATATTGTTTGAGAACAGTTCCCAAATCTTGATCATCTTCTACTAAAATTAATTTAGTTTTCATTCGGCAAAATGATTAAAAATTGAACACCTTTGTCTTTATTATTCTGAACGTTAATTGTTCCTAAATATCGTTCGATTGTATTCTTGACCAAAAATAATCCAACACCCAAACCGCTTACATTTTGGTTAATAGAACGATTCACACGATAATATTTATCAAAAATAAGAGGCAAATCATTGGTTGGAATTCCAATTCCATTATCCGAAAAATTCAATGTTATTTTTTTTTGAAATTTAAAATCTAATACAATTTCAGTAGCTCCATATTTGACTGAATTTTCAATTAAATTCTGAGCAATTTGTTTAAAATCGTTTGTTTTCAGTACATTATTTTTCTCGAAAATACTTTGATTAATAAGTTTAATTTCTGGATATTGAAGTTGAATCTTTTGGATAATTTCATTCAAAATAACCTCATCTAACAATTCAGAATTTTCGTCATTTTTTACAAAAATAGAATCAACAGTTTGCTCCAAACGATTAATTTGTCTGTTCATCATTTGTTGCGTTTCTGGATGTTGAACTTGATGCAAAGCAAATTTCATCGTCGTAATTGGCGTATTCAATTCATGCGCAATAGAGTCTATTGTCAAATGTAATTGATTGATTTTTTCTTCTTGTTTCGATAAATTTTTAAGACTTTTCCAATACAAAAAGACAATTAATCCAACAATCAACAAACTCACAATGATTAAAGGAATAATTTTCTTGAGAATTAAAAATTTCAAATTCAGCAATTCAAAATCTGTCTTTCCTCTAATTTTATATTTATGGCGTTCATTTTTATTAATTCCTAAATCAGAATCTGTTTGATTACTAATATCATCCGATGACCAAACACTTTGATTAATATTAGTTGGTTTCGCAATTTTATTTGTCGTTTCGTAAATCACATACTTTTTCTTTGGCAATAGTTCTTTATGATTCAATTCATCATAAACCGAATAAACATCTGTACGAAGTGCTATTTCAAAATTATTTTCCTTAGAATAAACGTCTAATAGAGAATCTACAATTGGCGTATAAATCTCATAATTATAATCTACTTTCGTTCGAATTATTTGTAATTCATCAAACTGTTTTTTTTCATCATGATTCAGTTTTTTGAAATAATCTAAAATCTTATCATCATTAGAATCTGTTTCATATTTTGACATAAAATTCATCACTTTAACTCCAATTTCACACGCCTCTTTATTCATATCTTTCTCAATCAATCGATACAAATTGTAGATATAATACCCTTGCAATGCAACCAAAACGATCAATGCAAAAGAGAAAATAAATGTATAATGTTTTTTAGATAATTTCATAAGCTTTCCATCAATTCAAAAATACATTGTTTTCGCACATAAATTACACATTAACTCATCGTTAACCGTTCATTAACCAAGTAAAATCGAAACTTGAAAGAGATTTGTTAAAAATCTGAACCATGAAAATAGTAATAACATTTTTTCTGCTACTTCCAAATTTAATTTTTGCACAAATTATTTCTGGAAAAATTATCGATGAGCAAAATCAACCAATCAAAAATAGTTCAATTGAAGTTGAAATTCCTTCACAAGATCCAATTGTAGCTGAATCGAATGAAAATGGCGAATTTAATTTTGAGCTTCATCAAGCACAATCATTTACAATTTACATTAAAGAATTTGGTTACCAAGAATTTGAAAAGACATATCAAGCCAACTCAGAAAATTCTTTGATTATTACGCTTCAAAAAGATGAAACAATTAACTTAAAAGACGTTGTTTTTTCTAGTCAAAAACCTTTGTTGAAACGAAAAATTGATCGAATAGAATTTAATGTCGAAAATACGCCTTTGCAAAATTTAAGTGCTTGGGATATCGTGAAAAACACGCCAAATGTTCTTCTAAAAAATGAACAGTTAAGTGTGAGAGGAAATACGCAAATTTTAGTCACAATTAATGATAAAAAAACATTAATGTCCCAAGATGATTTGAAACAATTGTTGGAAAATACTGATGGTGCAACAGTTTCTTCGGTTGAAGTCATTACCAATCCGCCTGCAAAATATGAAGCTTCTGGAAGCGCGATTATAAATATTAAAATGAAGAAAAATGTGCTTTCTGGTTACAAAGGACAAATTGCGACACGTTATCATCAATCTATTTATAGCAAAGGAATGCTGGGTACTACCCAATCTTACAATACAGAAAAATGGCAATTGACAGGAAGTTATTATTTTGTGAATGGAAAATATGTTCGCAAGAATTTTGATGTAACAACTTATGAAAAAGATCAGACACGCTGGGAAAGTGACATGATTCGTCGAACAGTTGCGAAACAACAACATATTTACAACTTTGCTTCTCAATATTCAATTGATAGTTTACAGAATTTTCAGTTTGGAATAAATGGTTCTAGAAATCCTGCTTCAATTGGGAATTATAACGTTCCAACAAATATTTACAATACAACAAATAATCAACTTGAATCATTTTACAAAACACAAAATCATCGTCGCGAAGCTTCGAATAATTTTAATACGTATTTGGTTTATGATAAAAAATTCGGGCAACATAATTTGACATGGAGCAACAATTTTAGTCATCGTTATTACAAAGAAAATCAAGATGTTTTAACAAAATTGAATTTCAAGGATAAACCTTATGAAGAAAATCGTTTTTTGAGCGCGGCACTTCAAAAATTGAATCTATTTTCTACACAAATTGATTATAGTTTGATCGAAGAAAATTATGGTTTGGAAGCTGGAGCGAAATATAGTTTTGTGAAGAATGATAATGATTTAGATTTCTTTGAGTCGATTCAAAATCAAATCGAATATCAACCCGAAAAAAGTAATATTTTTGATTACAAAGAACAGATTTTTGCGTTGTATATTTCTGGAAATTACAAATGGAAAAAATGGGAAGCAAAAGCTGGTTTGAGATCTGAAACAGCTCTTATAAATACGATTTCTGATAATCCAATTAGCCAAAATAAACGAACAAACACCGATCTTTTTCCAACTTTATACGTTATGTATAATTTTGAAAATGCTGGACAAATTGGTTTGAATTATGGAAAAAGAATTGATAGACCTAATTATAATTTCTTGAATCCTTCGAAATCATATTACAATCTATTTTCTTATTTTCAGGGCGATGCCAATGCGATTTCTACTATTATCCACAATTTGAGTTTATCCTACACCTTGAAAGATTGGAATTTCGAAGCCTATTATCGATACGAGAAAAATCCAGCGATGGAAATTTCTATTCAAAATCCTGAAACTTTTGAAACGGTTTATCATTTTACTAACATCAAAAATGGAGAAGCTTTTGGAGCTAATCTTTCGAAAAATTTCAATCTAAAATCGTGGTGGAAACTGAATTTATTTGCGATGGGAGAATATAATCAAAACTATTATTTTGGTCCAGATAATCTGCAATACAAAAACGATGTCTTTTTTTATCACCTTTCATTGAGCACGCAATTGGATTTAGACAAAGCAAAAACATTTAATATTTCGACAGGATATCATTATAATTCCCCAGCTATTCAAGCTTCATTTGATATTAGTTCTTCTCAAAATACATATTTGATTTTAAACAAAAAAATATGGGATAAACGTTTTGAAATTGGTTTGGTTTTCAATGATATTTTTAAAACTGATCGCAATACGATTTCTACGAAATACGCAAACCAAAATCAATATTTCAAAGATTATCGCGATACACAATATTTTATGTTGAATTTGAAATACAATTTCGGAAACCAGAAAGTAAAAGAAGCGAAACAAGCGGAAAAAACTGCAGAACAAAATAGAATTTAGCGTTACAAAAAAAACTTAAGTTTTATTAAATTTGAGGAAAAGCAATAAAATGAATTCAGTAAAAATCATTCGAACAAATTCTTCTAACAAAGATTTTCAAGAATTGGTAACAGAATTAGATAAAGATTTAGCGATAAGAAATGGCGAATTTCATTCTTTCTTTTCGCAATACAATAAAGTTGACAAAATAAATCACGTTGCTATCGCCTATTTAAACGAAAATCCTGTTGGTTGTGGCGCTATAAAACATTATTCTGATACAACGATGGAAGTGAAAAGAATGTATGTAAATCCTGATTTTAGAGGAAATAGAATTGCAGCTAAAGTTCTGAATGAGTTAGAAAATTGGGCAATCGAATTAAATTATGAACGATGTATTTTGGAAACCGGATTGAAACAACCCGAAGCAATCGCGTTGTATGAACGATGTGATTACACAAGAATCGAAAATTACGATCAATACAAAGACATCGAAGAAAGTGTTTGTTATGAAAAAATATTGAAATAGAAAAGCTGAGCGATGCTCAGCTTTTTTATTATTTATTAGATTCTTTTACCATTTTGTTCATTTCGGATGCCGTAATTTCACCATCCATAATCATGTACATTTGTTGATCATCGCTGTTAATACTCATCAACACATTTTTAAAAACTTTCGCATTTGCATTTTCCGTTAAAAAGCGAATTTTACTTCCGTCCTTATTTATCAACATCAATTTTTCGAAATAGATTATTTTTTCAAGAAAACAGTTCCTCCAGCTTGCGCTTTTGGAAAAATTGTAACATCAGCAATTTGTACATGTTCTGGTTGTTGCAACAAATACTCTATTGCATTTGCAATATCCTCTCCAGCCAATGGTTCAAAACCTTTGTATACATTATCCGAAAGTTCTTGATTTCCTTTGAAACGAACCAAAGAAAATTCTGTTTCTACCGCTCCTGGCGCAATATTGGAAACTTTGATTCCGTAAGGTAACAAATCATAACGCATTCCTTTGCTCAACGATTCTACCGCCGCTTTCGACGCACAATATGTTCCTCCATTTGGATAAACTTCTTTTCCCGCAATCGAAGAAAGGTTGATGATATGCGCATTTGATGATTGTTTAAGAATTGGAATAATTGCTTTCGAAACGTAAATTAATCCTTTTACATTGATATCAATCATTGCTTCCAAATCCTCCAAATCAGCTGTATCAAAAGGTGCTAATCCGTGCGCATTTCCCGCATTATTGATTAAAACATCAATATTTTTCCACTCATTTTCTAAACTTTCTACTGCATTAAAAACAGCTTCCTTGTCTCGAACATCAAATTGAATGGTTTTAACTTCCGTAATTTGACTCAATTCTGCCTGAATTTCATCTAATCGTTCTTGACGACGCCCACACAAAATTAAACGATAATTTGGTGCTAATTTCTTTGCTGTCGCCATTCCTATGCCAGATGTTGCTCCGGTTATGAAGACTGTTCTTTTCATTTTCTTAAATAATTAAAAGTGCTTTTTTAAGACCGTCTAAGATACAAGCTAAAAAGAAATTAAAAAATGATTTATCCTGTTTTCGTTCGATATTTTCTACTTTTTCTTCTTTCATTTTTCCACGAGAATCATTCTTTACCGCTGCATTTCCAACTGCTGATAATAATTTCCTTTTCGAACCATCATCACGCAAAACATTCACTTTCAAATTTTGATAATCTATTCCAAAATTTCCTCCAGCAACTTTATCATTTCCATCAAAATTAAATTTTATTTGATTGAAAAATCCGTCTACAGAAACCTTAAGATATGGTTTCACAAAAGGATCAAGGTTTTTTGCAGGAAGTTTTGAAATAGAACCATTGATATTAAATTTCTCTGAACGATTCATTGGATTAAACGTCCAATTTGCGCGCAAATCTCCATTCATAAATTCTGAACGCCAATCAACATTTACATCTGGTAACGATTTTTTACGATAACCCGAATTGACATTTTTAACCCTTGCATTTATCGACGAAAACGTCAATTTTCCTGTTCCAATACTTTTAGCCGTTTCCTCTTCATATTCTAATTTAGAGTTGACCAATTGCAACTGTTTCACCCCTAAATCGAATTTCATTTCACGTAATTTTTGTGAAAACATTGTTTTACGTTTTGTGTCATCAGGTGGAACCAAACTTCTATAAATATTTGCATAAAGCTGGTTCAATTTTATTTGATTCGCTTTCAAGAAAAAATCTTTTGAAGGCGAAATTCCCCATTGTATACCGTTTCCTTGCAATTGTTTCACAGAAACAGTATACAAATCAGCTTGTTTTTGCAAAGATGCAGTATATGCTTTTCGAGTAAGTTTTGGTGTCAATTTTAATTGATTTAACGTCAAATTTCCATTCTGAAACTGCAAAGCTCCAGTAGTCATCTTATATATTTTTCCTAAATCAAAATCGATTCCCGAAGATTTCAGTAATACAGATTTATAAGAAAAAGGAATCGCTTCTTGAATTGTTTTTGGATCAACATTAATTTGATTAAACGCTAACTGAATTTGCTTCAATGTTAAATTCGGCGTTTTTTGTTGATAAGGAATCACATCTAAATGTCCATTTACCAACGAAATTTTATCGACTTTTATAACATCGTTAAATTCTTTTGACGTTTTTCCTTCGCGTTGCGCCACTCGTCTTGGCTGTCCATAAATTGTAAATTTTGGATTTTTGAAAATAACCTGATTGATTCGAAGTTCTTTCCCATAATCATTTTTCAATCCTAAAACCGTCAAATTAACATTATTGAAATCAAATTTTTGAGAAGCTATAAAACGCGATTGCTTGATTTGAATTGTATCAATTCCAAGGTTAAAATTAATCAAGAACTTTTCTGTTGCTTTTTCAACTTTCTTCGCAATAACTTTTTCATTCTTTTGATCGATGATTTTCACATTTACCTCATCCAATTTGATTGAATTGGTATGAAAATAAAAATCACCATTTTTGATTCCCCAACTGTTATTATTCAACGTCAAAATTGGCGCTTCGACATCTAATAATGTGTTTGATTTTGTATAATTTCGATTAAATTGATTTTTTGAAATTAATGGTTTCATTTTGAAATTTTTCAGAATCAATTTCTTTTCAGTTAAATCAAAATTAGATGCTGTTAACGTGTGCATTTCATTCAATCGATAATACATCGAATCCAACTTAATACGGAAAGTTTTATAATCAATCGGAATATCATTTGTGCGTGTCAACGCATTCATTTTTATTCCTTCGATATTTAACGCCACATTATTTATTGCATATTTTACCGTTTTTGCATTCGAGAAGAGTGAACGAATTTTACCATTTTCTATTTGTAATTTTTTGATATTAATTAACTCCGCATCTTCCGTTTTTATGCTTACTTTTTTAGTTGATTGTTTCTCAACTTTATTCTCAGGTTTGGCAGAAATAATGGCAATTTTTGGATTTTTGAATTTGATTAAATCTGTTTTAAAATATAATTTATCTTCTGAAGTAAATCCCCAATCCATCTTAGAAAGCGAAAGAAGTGGTGATTCAATATCCAATAAATCATTTTCAGAATCGTTTGGAACGTACATTTTTCCGTTCATTTTAAGCGGTTTCATCAAGAAATTATCCAACTCAAAATCAGTTTCATTAAAACGAACTTTTCGTGCTCTAATCAATTGTTGATCTTTTACCACAAAAAACATCGAATCTAATTTGATATCAAAAGCAGAATATCTGAACGGAATTTTTTTGTCCGCTGTTCGCTCATTGAAACGAACGCCATCAAAATCGATCGAAAAATTAGAAACATTTGCTATATGTTTCTTTCCTGATTGAGAATACAAATTAAACTCGCCATTGTTGATATTCACATTGGAAACATCTATACTTTGCCCAACTTTGGATTGTGCTGTATCTTTTTTGATCGAATCTTTTTTCTCTTTGAGATAATAATTTACAGAAGGATTATTGATGTTGATTGAATATGCTGCAACTTCTTTTTTGGTAATTAATTTTATAAAATTGATACCGACAACATTTATTTCTTTCACTTTTCCTGTTGCGTCAATCGAATCCTTTATTAACAACGAATCTTTTGGAGAAACTTCAACATTTTTTAGTGATAAAGACGAATTAAAAATAGAAAAGCTCAAATCTTCGTAAGTCAGATTATAAGCGGTATCGTTTTTTTCTGCAATGATTTTTGGAAGTCGATCATTCAGAAAATAGGAGATGTAAAAACTTAAAATAAAAAGTACCGCAATAATTGAAATTAATGCGATACCTATTTTTTTTATCCAACGGTTGTTAATCATTGATATAGTTTGGTTAACAGTCTTAAGAACAATTATTATACCAGATATAACAAAATGTTAAATTTATTCGTTGATATCGTAAATTTCTTTGATATTTTCTAAGATTGTATCGAAGTTTAAATTCAAATCAATTAATTTTCCTGTAAACAAATCAAACACCCAACCGTGCACTTCTAATCCATTTTCCATTGCACGTTGCACGAAAGGATTTTTTACCACATTGACACATTGTTCTTGTACATTTAACTCTACCAAACGGTTGTAACGCATTCCTTCGTTTTCGATTGCATTCAATTCTTCTGAATGTAAACGATAAACATCACGAATATTACGTAACCAAGGATTCATAATTCCTAAATCTTTCGGAAGCATAGCAGATTTAATCCCACCACAATTATAATGTCCACAAACTACAATATGTTTCACTTTTAGGTGTTCTACCGCATAGTCTAAAACAGAAGTGGTATTCATATCCAAACTAATTACCATATTCGCTATATTGCGGTGTACAAAAACCTCTCCTGGCTCTGCTCCCAACAACTCTTCTGCCGTCACACGACTATCCGAACAGCCAATATAAAGCACTTCTGGATTTTGACCAGCCGAAAGCTTATCAAAATATTGCTCGTCTTGCTCTAAACGTTTATTTACCCACTCTTGGTTGTGTTCAAAAACTTTTTCTAAATTCATAATTTTCTAAATTACATCTTGTACTTCTGGATGTTTACCAACATAAACGCTCACATAACTACAAAATGGAATGATTTTCAACTGATTTTTTCTTGCGTAATCTACAGCTTCTAACACTAACTTTTCGGCCAAACCTTGTCCTCTCAATTCGGGATTAACACCTGTATGATTAATCAACATTTGTTCTTCTTTCAGCATAAAAGTTAATTCACCAACTTCTTTATTATTCTCATCAAGAAGTATAAAAACTCCATTTTTTCCTTCTAAATTCAATTCAATTTTCATAGAATAGTATTTTAAATTCAAATTAATCTTTTTGGATGAGATTTGGTCAAAAAGATTTGTTAAAAGTCTCGATATACAAGACAAATTTACGGGTGAAAAGTTTTTAATTCAAAGAAAATTTAAACAAATAATAACAATCAATTTACAATCATCTTTCTATTTGATAATCAACAACAAGCTATTCTATATAATATTTAATGTATAGGTTTGAGTTTTTTACTTGATTATTTATTACATTTGTTAGATATTTTAAGGAAATATTCTTCATATGAAATTTATTGTATCGAGCAACACGTTATTAAAAAATGTTAACTTAATCGGAGGGGTTATTAACTCTAATAATACTTTACCAATCCTTGATAATTTTTTATTCGAATTGGATGGTAGCCAATTAACTATCACTGGTTCTGATTTAGAAACAACAATTTCAACAACTTTAGAAGTTGAGTCTAATGATAATGGAAAAATTGCAATTCCATCAAAAATCTTAACTGACACGTTGAAAACTTTCCCTGCGCAACCGCTTACTTTTATCCAAAAAGAAGGAAATACGTTGGAAATTGTTTCAGAACAAGGAAATTATCAGTTAGCATTCGAAGACGCAAACGAATATCCTCAAACGCCAGATATCGAAGACGCAAGCTCTACAACACTTAGTGCAAGCATTTTATCAGAAGCAATTATCAAAACTATTTTTGCGACAGGAAACGACGAATTACGTCCAATTATGACAGGAGTCTTCTTCCAAGCAAATGCAGATATTTTCCGTTTTGTTGCTACAGATGCGCATCGTTTGGTAAAATATACTCGCAATGGCTTAGACAATTTACAAGCTGCTGAATATATTATGCCGAAAAAACCACTTAACTTATTGAAAAATATTTTAGGAGGAAATAATGACGATGTAACAATCGAATATAACAATACAAATACACGTTTTTCATTCCAAAACATCGTGTTAACTTGTCGTTTGATTGATGGTAAATATCCTAATTATGAAGCGGTAATTCCAAAAGAAAATCCAAATGTATTAACGATTAACAGAAACTTATTCTTGACATCTTTGAAACGTGTGGCAATTTTCTCTAACAAAACAACAAACCAAGTTCGATTAAAATTAGTTGGAAATTCATTGACAATTTCTGCTGAAGATATCGATTTTGCAAACAAAGCAGAAGAAAGACTTCCTTGTGATTACAACGGAACTGATTTACAAATCGGTTTCAATTCTCGTTTCTTAATCGAAATGTTGAACAATTTACAATCAGAAGAAATAACATTAGAAATGTCTGAACCGAATCGTGCAGGAATCATCAAACCAGTTGATGGACTAGAAGATGGCGAAGAAATCTTAATGCTAGTTATGCCAGTTATGTTAAACGCATAATCAAAAAGAATACATAAAATTCATTTATACAATACAATGAAAATTTCATACAATTGGCTAAAAACCTACATTGATACAGATATCACACTTGATGAAGTGTCTTCAACACTTACAAGTACGGGTCTAGAAGTTGAAGGTGTAGAACAAGTAGGTGGAGCTAAAAATTATTTGGAAACCGTATTAGTTGGTAAAGTTTTATCAGCTGTGCCACATCCAAACGCAGATAAATTAAGAGTTACTAAAATAGATTTAGGAGACGGAAAAGAAACGCAAATTGTTTGTGGAGCTCCTAATGTTGCAGAAGGTCAAAATGTTCCTGTTGCAACTGTCGGAACGGTTTTACCTTCACCAGATGGTGAATTTAAAATCAAGAAGGCAAAAATTCGTGGTGAAGAATCTTTCGGAATGATTTGTTCTGAAGTAGAATTAGGAATTGGTACAGATCATTCTGGTATTTTGGTTTTACCAGAAGATTTAAAACCTGGAACTTCTACGTTCGACCTTTTCGGAAAAAATGATGAAGTTGACCACGAAATCGAAATTGGTTTAACGCCAAATCGTGCGGATGCAATGTCACATTTCGGTGTAGCGCGTGATTTACATGCTGCTCTTAAAACTCGTGATATTGCGTCAACATTCAAAACATTTGATGTCTCAAATTATCCTACGACAGATTTTGGAAAAAGTCCTATTTCTATCGAGGTTAAAGATACAGAAGCAGCGCCTCGTTATGCAGGTGTTTATTTAAAAAATGTAAAAGTTGCTGAGTCGCCAGATTGGTTAAAAAATCGTTTGCAAGTTATAGGATTATCGCCAATTAATAATGTGGTTGATATTACCAATTATATTTTACACGATTTAGGTCAGCCTTTACATGCTTTTGATGCAGCTAAAATTGAAGGAAATAAAGTAATCGTTCAGAAATTAGCAGAAGGAACAAAATTCACAACTTTAGATGGCGTTGAACGTACATTAAAAGGACATGAATTGATGATTTGCAACGAGAATAATCCAATGTGTATTGCTGGAGTTTTCGGAGGAAAAGATTCTGGAGTTTCGGATGCAACGACAACTATTTTCTTAGAATCAGCATATTTCGAGCCAGTAACAATTCGTAAAGGAGCGAAAGCACATGCATTAAATACGGATGCTTCTTTCCGCTTTGAACGTGGAATTGATCCTAACATAACTATCGACGCGTTGAAGAAAGCTGCGATGATGTTAGTTGAAATTGCTGGTGCTGAAATTGCATCTAATATTGATGATATTTATGCAAATCCTATTCAAAACTTTAATGTAAAATTACGTTTACATAAAGTGGTTGAATTATTAGGAGTTGAAATTCCAGAACATAAAATCAAATCGATTTTAGAGAATTTAGAAATTAAAATTTTGTCAGAAAATGATGGAATTTTAGATTTAGAAGTTCCTGCTTATCGTGTAGATGTACAACGTGATGTGGATTTGATTGAAGATATTTTAAGAATTTATGGATACGATAATATCGAAATTCCTTCAAAATTCTCGTTTTCTTATGTTCCAAATCAAAAAGTTAGTCCAGATAAAATCGAAGATTTTATTGCGCGTCAATTGATTTCTTTCGGATTCAATGAAGCGATGAATAACTCGTTAACGAAAAAAGAATACGAACAAGTTTTCTTTTATCCAGAAGGAGAAAGTGTTGCCATGTTAAATCCTCTTTCGGCTGATTTAGCTGTTATGCGCCGCACTTTGTTGAATGGTTTATTAGAAAATGTTGCGTTTAATATCAATCGTCGTATTTCGGATGTTAAATTGTTCGAATTTGGGAAAATTTACCGCAAAATTGATGGGATTTACGAAGAAAATAAATGTTTAGGAATCGTTCTTTCAGGAAACTTTAATAGCGAATCATGGACAGGAAATTTACGTAAAGCTTCATTTGCTGATTTGAAAGGTTTGATTAAACAAATTTTTGTTCGATTAGATATTCAAATTACAGATGAGTTACCTGCAAAAGATGATAATTTCTTAGATGGAATTGAGTTTGTTTCTGGTCAAAAATCATTAGGAAAACTTGGAATCATCAGCAAAAAATTAGCGAAAAAATTAGGCGTTAATCAAGAGGTTTTCTTTGCTCAATTAAATTGGGATGCAATGGTTGCTTTAGCAAACAAACACGACTTGAAATACAAAGAAATCTCTAAATTCCCAGGTTCTCGTAGAGATTTAGCTTTATTGCTTGACTCTTCTGTGAAATATGAAGAGTTGTACAAAGCTACAAAAGAAGTGAAAACGAATTTATTGAAAGCTGTGAATTTATTTGACGTTTACGAAGGAGATAAATTGCCAGCTGGTAAAAAATCGTATGCTTTAAGTTTTATGATTCAAGACGAAAATAAAACATTAAGTGATCAAGAAATTGATGGTTTAATGAATAAATTAATCAAATTGTATCAAGAAAAATTCAACGCTGAGTTGAGATAAAATATTCCGAAAAATGAAAAAGATTGTAACTTTATTTTCAGCAACTATTTTGATGAGTTTTATAGCAACTTCTTGTTCTACAAGTGCAACTACTGCTAAAATTAAACCTAAATCGGAAGTTTCGATTTCAAATCAAAATTGGTATTTGATCAACGATAACAATGTAGTAAAAGGTTTGTACGATAAGGACGTAATGTTGGTTATTGACGAAGCGAATTCGACTGTAAGTGGTTTTGCGGGTTGCAACAATTTCAATGCTACTTTTACAAAAGTTAGCGGCGTTACAAGCTTTGTTAATTTTTCTGAAACTAAAATGGCTTGTCCTAATTTGCAAGAAGAAAAAGCATTTTTATCGATGTTGAAAAGTGTAAATCGTTACGAAGTTTCAGGAAAAGAATTACATCTTTACAAAAGCAATATTTTATTATTAAAATTCAAAACAATTTAGTTTTTATAATAAAAAAGCTCCTTACAAGGAGCTTTTTTTATGTTTCTTTATTTTCTTCTACCGATTTTATCTCAACAGTATCATCACTTTGCTTGAAACCAATTTTAGTAATCGGAATTTCTTTTGATGATAAATAAAACTCTAAATCAGCATTTAATTCGATCAGACGATGCGGAAAATCTTGACCAACATTTTGCTTGGCTTCTGTTAAGAAAATTGCGCAATGTTTTAAATAATCAGGCGTTAATTTCGATTTTGCTTCTTGAAATGCAGAAAACAATACCTTTTCTGTCATCACAATATTTTTCGTTTCATCTTTTCTGTATAATGCATATAAACGTTTTTTAAGCGATTGTGTAAAATCAATCATCATTGTATTTGAGAAAATTTTCATTTCAGCCGCATAAGGCGTCCAGAAATCTTTGTTCAACGCATTTTGATTTTTCAAAATTGATAATAACGGAGAATCTTGCGCCAAATTCGTAGTCATGTGATGTAGAAGTAATTGTTTGCGCTCGTCAAAAGTTGGAGGAAAAATCGGAATATGTAAATCAAAACGACCAGGTGCAACGATTTCATCATTCAAATTTGCTAAAGATTCAACAGCTCCAACAATCAAAAGTTCTTTCGTATCATTTTTCTGAATATGTCTAAGAACGGAATAAAACAAATCGACCATTTCGGGATAAATGGTATTTACAGAAGTAGAATGTAATATTTCGTCGAACGAATCAATAAACAATAATGTTTTAGGTTGATTCATCTTTTTTGAAAGAAAATCGGAGAATTTATTCTTTTTGTTATCAAAATTCCCAACTAAATAATCATTGAAAATATGTACAAATTCGTAACCAATCATATCCGCTATTTTCTTTGCCCAATATATTTTCCCACTACCTGGAGGTCCATACAAAATCAAGCCAGCAGGTTTTGAGATTCCCCAACTTTCTCCTTGATCTTTGCTGATAAATGGATCTAACATATCAGTCATATAAAAATACAAATCAGTATAACCAACTAAACTTTTACCAGAAAAATCTTCGCATTGCGGAAATGCTTTTTCTATAAACGGATATTTTCCCCCAATGTAAGAATGAATCAAATAACTTGACACTCCCGTTTTCATCTGCTTTGCAACCTCGGCAGGAATTCCATTTGTCACAAAAAAATGAAGTACTTCTTCTTCTTTCGCTCCAATTGTTTTAGCGATTTCTTCTATTGTTTTTTCTTTGGAATAATCTTCGGCATATCTTTTTAAGAAATCTTTATTCTCTTCCGAAAATGTTATAAATTGTTGTGTTACATTAAAATTTTCGTCAATACAAAAACTCAAATCAATATTAAAATCATTGATAAAATTCTGTAAACTTCCTAAAGATATTTCGAGTTGATTAGATAAATCCTTTAATTTCATTCTGTTGGCTTGTTCTAATTTCTATTAAAAATAAAGATTAATTCGTGAACTAAACCATTTTAAGTTCTAAACTTCTGTTAAAGGAGCAAGCGCATCTATAGATGCGCTTGCTCCTTTTAATTGTATATTTTAAAATTATTTACAATTTAGATGAATTAAGATAATCTTCCATTTCTTCTTTATTTGCTTCATCAGATTCGTCTTTTAGAACACGATGAGCCACTTTACCTACAGTTAAACCTTGAATAACGATTGAAAATAAAACAACGATGTATGTAATCTCTAATAACAAATCTTTCCATTCCGAATTTGGCATCGAAAGAACTAATGCAATTGAAACTCCTCCACGAATTCCTCCCCAAACCAAGACAATAAGTGAACCTTTAGAAAAAGTGTTTTTTCTTAAAATAGTACGAGCTGGAATAACAATTGATAATGTTCGAGATAATAGGACTATAAAAATTGTGGCAATTCCTAATAGAATTTGATCCATTAAATCTTCTATTAACAACAATTCGAAACCTATAAAAAGGAATAAAATGGCGTTCATTATTTCATCAATAAGCTCCCAAAATTTGTTTAAATAATCTTGAGTTGTTTTACTCATTGCGAATTTCTTTCCATAATTTCCGATTATTAAACCTGCGATAACCATAGCTAAAGGACTAGAAATATGAAGTTCTTTTGCAATCAAAAATCCTCCCATTACAATCGACAATGTAATTAAAGCTGAAACTTTATAATCATCAATTTTTTTCATCGAATTAGACGCTGTAAATCCAAGTAATAATCCAAGTAAGATTCCGCCACCAGCTTCCATCAAGAATAATTTTGAAACACTTGCAAAATCAGCATCAAAGCTTGGATTAGTTGCTATTTGTAAAACTACTGCGAACATTACAACGGCCACACCATCATTAAACAGTGACTCTCCTGTAATTTTTGTCTCAATAATTTTAGGAACTTTTGCTTGTTTCAAAATTCCTAATACAACGATTGGATCAGTTGGAGAAATTAATGTTCCGAACAATAAACAATAGATATACGGAATTTGAATACCAAAATATGGCGCAATGTAATATAAAATTACTGATATAATAAATGCTGATAATACTACTGATATTGTAGCATAAGTAGCAATTGTCCATCTCAAGTTTTTCAAATCGAGAATATTAACGTGCATTGCGCCTGCAAAAAGCAGAAAATTAAGCATTGCGCCCATCAATATTTCATTGAAGTCTAAACTATTAAAGAGTTGAAACATGTCTTTTGTAGCATCAGGAAAATAGCTATCTCCCAATAAACGGATAGCGATAGATACTAACATGGCGATAATCATAATTCCAATTGTTCCAGGTAATTTTAGGAATCGAAGGTTTGCATAAGAAAATAATGCAGCAAGAACAATTAGAACCGAAAAAGAATAATATAGTTCCATTGGTATTGATTGATTAAAATTTGGAAAAAGTTACAAAAAAAGAGCCACTATAAAGTGGCTCTTTCTATATTAATTTGATTTTTTTATCAAAATTAGTTTTTTGGAGCTTGCCCAATTAAATCCATAAATTGATCTAACTTAGGTAAGATAATAATTTGTGTACGACGGTTTTTAGATTTTCCTTCCGCAGTAGCATTTGTAGTTAATGGGTTATATTCTCCACGTCCACCAGCTGTTAAACGTTTACCATCAACACCGTATTGGTTTTGTAATGCTTGTACAACAGAAGATGCACGTAAAGCAGATAAATCCCAGTTGTTACGGATGTTTGGTTTAGAAATTGGCACATTATCTGTGTTACCTTCAATCAATACATCGTAATCTTTATAATCGTTGATGATTTTCGCAATTTTACTTAAAGTTTCTCCTGCAGCAGGTGAAATTTCGTAGCTACCAGATTTGTACAACATGTTATCAGCTAACGAGATGTAAACAACACCTTTTAATACTTTAACATCAACATCTTTTGCTTCATTGCTAGATAAAGAACGCGTTAAGTTGTTTGTTAAAACCATATTCAAACTATCCGATTTGCTTTTCGCATCGATCAAATGTTTGATGTATTTGTTAGACTGATTGATTTCGTTCACTAATTCAGAAACGTTTTTAGAACCACCATTAATACAATTTTTCAATTGTTCTTGTAATTGTTTAATTTGATTTCTTTCACTCTGAACTGTGTTTTCATACTGACCTTGGTTAGATTCAAAATTAGCTAATTTAGCTTTCGCTACAGCCAATTCTGTTTGACATCCTTGGTTCTCAGAATAAGCAGAATTGAATTTATTTTGTAATTCATCATACTTTTTCTGACTAACACAACTAAATAAAGTTGAAGCAGCGATAACCGCTACTGGCAAAATTGAAACTTTCATAATTATTTTTTTTATTTCAGTTATACGAATATATGTTATTATTTTTTATTGCGAGTATATATTCTGCAAAAACCATGCTGTAAAAATATAAAACTCCTACAATCATTTGGTTGTAGGAGTTTTAACCTTAATATTTTATTTCTATTGTATTAATCCTGAGGAATATATAAAACCTGACCTGGATAAATCTTATCTTCGTGTTTTAACATTGGTTTGTTTGCTTCGAAAATTTTTGGATACTGCATTGGATCTCCATAAACTTCTTTTGCAATTTTAGATAAAGAATCTCCACTTTTTACAGTATACATTGTCTTAGATAAATCTGGAATCTCAATTCTCAAAGGTGTTTTCAATGTTAATTGATCTTCTACTCCTTCCACTCCATCAATGTTACCTGCTGTTGCTAAAATTTTTTGTTTCTCGTTGATGTCCAACGCTTGTCCAGCTACTACAATTTTATCTCCATCAGTAGAAAAAGTTACTCCTGACAAATCAAATCCTTGCTTTGCAACTTGTTCTTGTACTTTACCTGCTTTTTCTTCTGGTGTTTCTGCACCTCCGAAGACTTTCTCTCCGGCATTTTTGATAAATGAAAATAATCCCATAACGAGTTGATTTTAATAATATTTATTTGTTGATATTTAGTAAATATATAATTTCTCTAACAATTATCGTGCAATTGATGAATATTTCTTTTTTAAATTTTCGGTAATCGAGAGTTGTTGTTGAATTTGACTTGTTAATTGATTAATTTTTGCATCCAAAACTTTATCGTTCTCTTCGGCAATTTGTATTTTTCCGCTCAATGTTACTACTTGATCTTCTATCGATCGCAAAGAATTTTCTGTTTTTATCTTTTTCTTCATCAAACCATCAGTTACTTTATCATTCGATTCTCTTTCCAATTGATTCACCACCAAATCTAACTTATCGCCCAAAGCTTGCTTTTTACTTTCTAATTTCAATAAGGTGTTATTATCTTTTAGATATGATTTGATCGAGTTTCCTTTTTTCAATTGTGCATCAGCGTTTTCTTTTGTCAATCGAATCATATTTTCGTTCGCTAACCTCAACTCATTTCGTACACAACCTTGCTTCGTTTTTGTTGCTAAATCTTGCAATTGAGCATAAATTTTATCAAACTCTGCCGAATTACTATTAAATGTCATTCCATTTTGATCCGTTAATGTATTAATCACAGTCGTTTTTCCATTTTCTTCATCAACCAAACTAATCACAGATTTATACACATCTTGCGAATTTTTGAACTTGATATTACTCGCTTCATGTCTTTTCAAAAAAGCAGAAGAACCTTCTTTGTTCGTTACCCAATTTTCCCACGATTTCACAATCAAATTCTGCGCACAATTATCCGTAGAAAAAGCAAAAGATTTCAGTTCTTGTCCGTTCATTTCGTACTCAACTTCAAACAATCCTTCATCAGATTGTGCATTAACATAAGCTGATGTTAACAAAGTTGTAATGGCTAAAAGTAATAGTTTCATCAAGTTGATAGTTTAAATTTATGTTCACAATTATTTATCCAATTTACAAAATATCGGAGTTTAAGAAAAGATGTTGTACAGATTTTTTATAATGGTTAATTTTAACCAGAAATTAATCAAACCGCATGCAAACAAAAATTTTATTAATTTACACAGGAGGAACAATTGGAATGGCGAAAGATTATGGTGACCAATCCTTGAAACCTTTCAATTTTGATAATTTGTTGAAACAAATTCCGGAATTGGGTCTGTTAGATTGTTCTTTCGATTATCATAGTTTCGATACGCCTATAGATTCGTCTGATATGAAACCTAAATATTGGATAGAAATTGCCGAAACCATTCAACAAAACTACGAAAACTATGATGGTTTTGTTGTTTTGCACGGAACAGATACAATGGCGTATACAGCTTCTGCAATGAGTTTTATGATTGATAACCTCGAGAAACCTGTCATTTTCACTGGTTCGCAATTACCAATTGGAGATTTGCGCACAGATGCGAAAGAAAACTTAATTACTTCGATTCAATTGGCTTCGTTACGTAAAAATGACAAACCAATTATCAAGGAAGTTTGTGTGTATTTTGAATATAAATTGTTTCGTGCGAATAGAACAACTAAGATTAATGCAGAAAACTTTGATGCTTTCGAGTCGCCGAATTATCCAGTAATTGGAGTTTCCGGTGTTCATCTGGAAGTGAAAGAAGATTTATTGTTAAAAAATGTTGTTACGGATAAACTTTCGATCAACAAAAATCTAAATGCTGATGTTGGTGTCTTGAAGATTTTCCCTGGAATGAATCGTTCTTTTATCGAAAGTGTTTTAAACGCTCCGAACATGAAAGCTTTTATTATTGAGGCTTTCGGAACAGGAAATATTTTTACCGATAGTTGGTTTATTGAATTGCTGGAAGAAGTAACGAATAAAGGAGTTCATCTTATCATCAACACGCAATGTTCTGGCGGAATGGTAGAACTTGGACGTTATGCTACAAGTGATGCGTTACTAAATATGGGCGCAATTTCGAGTTATGATTTGACAATGGAAGCTGCAATTACCAAAGCCATTTATTTATTAGGTCAAAACCTTTCGAAAGAAGAATTCAAAACGCAATACGAAGCAAACTTGAAAGGTGAACTTCGCCATCATTTTTACAATGATTAAATCAAAATAATATAAAACGAAAAAAATCTCTACTTGGTAGAGATTTTTTTATGTTCTAAATTTTATTTCTTCCCCGACATTGAAGCGCCATCAGATTCTCTTAATTTGAAAAAGATGTAAGTTGATAAAATTGTCATCACGCCCATCGTCAAAAATGAATAACGAAAAGCTTGTACTTCCACTCCATTTACAAATCCTGCTTGTCTAAAAACACCTAAAATTAATGCAGCTACAGAAATTCCAAATGTTAGTGATAATTGTTGTGTAACCGATAATAAACTATTCCCTTCGCTGGATGTATTTTCGTCCAAATCTGCTAAAGACAAGGTATTCATCGCCGTAAATTGAATTGAACTAAAAAATCCATTCAAAACCATTAACGGAATGATATAATAAATTGGTGATTTCGATTCTAAAAAGAAAAACATACAAATGATTAATCCTAAAGTTATTGTATTGGAAATCAACATATTTCGATAACCAAATTTATTCACAATTGGCACAACAAACGATTTTGCAATAATGTTACTTGTTGCAGATGGAATCATAATTAATCCCGCTACAGTAGCCGAATATCCATAACCAACTTGCAATAAAAGCGGAATAAGAAAAGGTATTCCTCCAATTCCTAATCGTGTAATAAGATTTCCTATAATACCAATTCGCAAAGTTCTAATGTTAAACAAATTCAAATCGATTAAAGGATGTTGTTTATGTTTTGCATGATAAATATACAAACCAATCAAAAAGGCAGAAACTACAGTCAATGCCAATACAGTTTGCAGGCCAATCACACGAGAAGATGTCAATTCCATAATCAATGTTAAGACAGTAACTCCTCCACTAAAAAGAATCAAACCTCTGATATCAAATTTAAAAACTGGATGTTTAAAATCGGGGATCGCAAAAGTTGTCATCCAAAGTGCAATAATTCCGAATGGAATATTCACGATGAAAATCCAATGCCATGATAAAGTTTCAACCAAAATACCTCCAATTGTTGGTCCTAAAAGTGGTCCTATTAACCCTGGTATGGTGATAAAATTAATTACTTTTAATAATTCACTTTTTGGATAAGCATATAAAATTGCTAAACGTACAACAGGAACCATCATCGATCCTCCAATCGCTTGTATAACGCGTGAAATGACTAAAAAAGGTAAAGTTGTGGCAAATGCGCAAAGTGTGGATCCAAGTGTAAAAATCAGTATAGCAGATTGAAAAACTTTTTTCGTTCCGTATTTATCCGAAAGCCAACCACTCAAAGGAATTAACAAAGCGATTGTTAACGTATACGCAACAATAATCGACTGAATTTCTAAAGGCGATTTTCCTAATTCTTTTGCAATTGTAGGTAAAGATGTATTTAAAATTGTAGCGTCCAAAGCTTGCATAAAAATTGCCATCGCACCAAGCCATGGCAAAAACTTCAACATTTTTGGACTTAAAATATGATCTGAATTCATTCAAATTCCTATAGCAAATTCTATTCCTATTTTAACATTTCGAAAAATCATTGAAAAAGATTAAATTTGAACTATGTTTCTCAACGCGCATACACATCATTTATCCGATCAAACAGATGTTTTGGAACTGTATAATCAGTTTCCAAATGAGTTGAATAATGAAGCTAAATTATTTTCAATTGGGATTCATCCAGCTTACATCAAAACCTCATCAATAAAGGAAGAAATCGAAATTATTAATCAAACTATTTCGAATAAAAACTGTTTAGCAATCGGTGAAATTGGATTAGATAAATTGTGCGAAACAGATTTTGAATTACAAATCAACGTTTTTAAAAAACAGTTAGAAATTGCGATGCAATATCAACTTCCAGTCATTATACATTCGGTTCGTGCTTATCAAGAAATTTTACAGATTCGAAAACAAATGAAATTGACGATTCCGTTTATTTTTCATGGTTTCAATAAGAATGAACAGTTACTCAATCAAATTATTGCGCAAAATTGTTTTGCATCTTTTGGTAAAAATCTTCTATCAAACAAAAACTTACAAATTATATTTGCAAATCTTTCTGCGAATCAATTCTTTTTGGAGAATGATGCAAGCGAAATTTCTATTGAAGAAATTTATACTTTTGCAGCGGATTTGAGAAAAATTACAATCGAGGAATTACAACTTCAACAAGCGAAAAATTGGAAAGCAGTTTTCGGTTACGAAGTTCAATCATAATTAAAATACATTTCAATGGCAGTTTGGCAAGAAAGAGCTGAATTATTATTCAAAGAAGAAGGTTTAGAAATCCTAAAAAATTCGAACATTTTAGTTGTTGGTTTAGGTGGAGTTGGCTCTTTTGCCGCAGAATTTATCGCACGCGCAGGAGTTGGAAAAATGACAATTGTTGATGGTGATACTGTTGATATTACAAATATTAATCGACAATTACCTGCTTTACACTCAACTGTTGGAATGAACAAAGTAGACATCGTTGGCGATCGTTTAATGGACATTAATCCTGAATTAGAATTAACGCGTATCAACGAATTTTTGAGTCCAGAACGTACACACGAAATCGTCACACCAGATTTTGATTATGTGTTAGATTGCATCGATTCTGTTACACCAAAAATTAATTTGATTTTAGCTGCAAAACGCAAAAAAATTAAAGTAATCAGCAATATGGGCGCTGGAGGAAAATATTTGGCAAGCAAAGTACAAGTGCGTGATATTAGCAAAACAGATGTTTGTCCTTTGGCAAAAAATGTTAGAAAACGATTAAAAAAAGAAGGAATTAATAAAGGTGTAAAAGCTGTTTTTTCGACAGAAGTTCCTGATGAATCTTCGGTTAAATTAACGGATGGAAAAAATTATAAAAAATCGTTTTACGGAACTAATTCGTGGATGCCTGGTTTATTCGGGTTGCATGCGGCAGAAACGGTGATTCGACATTTATTAAAAAAAGATAAATAATTAAGTACTTTCTTAAAGATTTAATTAATTTAGTTGCGAATTAACAAAGAGACGAAAAAAATGAAAATCAATTACGATTATATCACATACGAGGATGTTTTGAGAGCGCGTCAATTTATGTACGAGCAAGCGTTGGAACAGAATGCGACTAATTCGTTGTTGAACACTGCGAGAGATTTATTTGGAAACAGCAATTTCGAGATGTGTATCAAAATTTGTGAAGGTTTATTGGATGCAAAAGACCCAAAACAAATGTACGATGCTAAGAAATTAATTGCTTTATCATATTATAGTTTACAAGATTTTGAGAATGCGGATAATGCATTTTTCGATATCGCTCAAAACTCTGATAATTCAGACGATTGGTTTAATGTTGTCATTTCTGCAGCTTTAAATAAAAATATCGAACGTAGTAAAGAATCTTTTGGAATTGCATTAGAAAAATACACGAAATTTGGTCATCAACGTAATATGCCTTCAGTACAATTGATGTTGCATTACATGATTACGTTAGAAACTGTAAAAGAATACGTTTTGGCTTTGGAACAATGTAGAATGTTGGTACAAGTTTACGCTAAATTGAAAAAAACAGACGAAAAATTCTTAAGTTCTCGTGGTTTAGAACAAATCGAAAACTTTTTGGAAACTGCAAAACCAGTTTTGAAAAAAGCGAAAAAGAAAGAATTAACTGAAATCAAAAAAGAATTGGTTGAAGCTTTAGATGCAAACGGCGTAGAAAAAGTAGAAGCTTTTTTCGCTGAGTTTTAAGCTAACTATTTTTACAAGAAATAAAAAAATCCACTTCGAGAGAAGTGGATTTTTTGTTTTAATTATTTTGTCCCGTCCTGAAATAGCG